>CAXBNB010000263.1:0-6180 GCA_963976505.1 uncultured Reichenbachiellaceae bacterium | reverse complement strand
GTAGACGCACTAGACTTAGGATCTAGCGCCGCGAGGCATGGGGGTTCGAGTCCCTTCATCCGCACAAAAATAAACACCCTCTTTCGCGAATTACAATCGAGTTAGAGGGTTTTTTAATTTATTATCAAACAAAACATTTTTTACATTGGAAATAGTTCTAGATAAAATCTCCAATACTGAAGCCTTAATTAAAGTTAGTCTAAAGCAAGACGACTATCAACCAAAAGTTGAAGAAAAAATTAAGGAATACAGTAAAAAAGCCAACATTAAGGGTTTTAGACCAGGTAAAGTGCCTAGAAGCCTAATTGTCAAAATGTATGGAAAATCTATTCTTGTTGACGAGGTAAATCACATGTTGTCACACAAGGTAATGGATTATATCAAGGAAAATGATATTCAGATATTAGGAGAACCTCTTCCAAATCTTGAAAAAGCCTCTGAAATTGATTGGGATAGCCAAAGTGAATTCGATTTCGAATACTCTATAGGCATGGCCAACGAATTTGAAGTGAAGCTTGACAACAAAGTCAAAATCGAAAACTTCAAAATCAAAGTGGACAAGAAAGTTATCAACGAAACAATAGATAACTTAAAGAAACAATTTGGCACAATGACCAATCCTGAAACTTCGGAAGAGGGTGATACTCTTTATGGAGAAATTGTGACTGGTGAAGAAGAGAACAAAACAACCGAATTGGATTTAACCCAGGTAGAGAAAAAGCAACTCAAAAATTTCATCGGAAAAAAGAAAGATGATACAATTGAATTTGATAGTGCTAAAACATTGAAAGATGAAGCCTACCATGAGTCTTTTTCAGGCTCCAAGGATTCTCAGAGTATTAAATTTATAGTGAAAAATGTAAACCGAAAGGTGAGCGCCGAAGTTAATCAAGAGTTGTTTGACAAGACATTTGGCAAAGATGCTGTGCAATCTGAAGAGGAATTTAAAGAAAAGATCAAGGAAGTAGTTGGCAACAATTACGATCAGGAATCAGAAAAGTACCTCAACTATAAGATTCAGGATGAATTTGTTGAAAAGACCAAAATGGAACTTCCTGATAACTTTTTGAAAAGATTCATAGAAACCTCCAATAAAGAAAAAATATCGAAAGAAGATATTGAAAGAGACTATGAGCACTACGCCAAAGACTTGAAGTGGTCTTTGATCAAAAATAAGATTTCAAAAGTCAATGAAATTAAAATTGAACATGAAGATGTAATCCTTGAAGCCAAGGATATGATCAGACAACAGTTTGCTGCTTCAGGATTTCCTGCAGATCAATTGGAAGGCAGCTTAGACTCATTTGTTGACAACTACCTTAAGGGAGAAGATGGCAACAACTACATGAAGCTTCATGAAAAAGTATATAATGACAAGGTGTTGGAATTCATCAAAAGCAGTATAACAATTAAAGAAAAGGAAGTTACGCCTGAAGAATTCAATAAAAAATCTCAAATAAGCTAACAAAGAGTTTATTATATTCGTCTTATAAAAGTCCTTAAAGTATAAGGACTTTTTTTATTTTTGTATGATTTTAAAAAAGCAGAATGATTGATAAGAAAGAATTTAGGAACTACGCAGTAAAGGGTCAAAATATTAATGGCAACACTTTTGATCAGTATGTGGGGCATGTAGAAAATATGACCAGAGCAGTTATTGAAGAAAGGCCAACAAACTTCAGGGAAATCGATGTTTTCTCAAGGTTGATCATGGACAGGATCATTTTCCTTGGAATGGGTGTAGATGATAACGTTGCGAACATTATTACTGCACAATTGTTGTTTTTAGAATCCGTTGATGCCAAAAAGGACATCTTGCTATATGTAAACAGTCCTGGTGGATCTGTTTATGCAGGTCTGGGTATTTATGACACCATGCAATATGTGAATCCTGACATCAATACCATCTGCACCGGACTAGCTGCTTCTATGGGAGCTGTTTTGTTAGCAGGAGGTGCCGCCAACAAAAGATCTGCTTTGCCACATGCAAGGATAATGATCCACCAACCTATGGCTGGTATGCAA
Source organism: uncultured Reichenbachiellaceae bacterium (assembly GCA_963976505.1). Classification (GTDB taxonomy): domain Bacteria; phylum Bacteroidota; class Bacteroidia; order Cytophagales; family Cyclobacteriaceae; genus CAXBNB01. The sequence goes on along the minus strand of CAXBNB010000263.1, from coordinate 4,155 downwards.
GGTCAGGCTTCTGACATGGAGATCTCATTAAAACAAACACTTTCATTGAAGAAAGATTTGTATGACATTCTTGCAAAACATAGTGGGAAAACTTACGACGAAATAGAAAGAGATTCTGACAGGGACTATTGGATGAAGGCTGATGAAGCTAAAAAGTATGGTCTTATTGATGAAGTTTTAGAAAAGAAAACGGACAAATAATAATACGTCATGGCACAAGTAACTTGTTCATTTTGCGGAAGAAATAAAAAAGATGTCGATTTGATGATCTCAGGAATACACGCACATATCTGCGATAAATGTATTACTCAAGCCAATCAAATCTTGAGGAAACAAAAACAAAAAACAATATCTCCTCTCCAAAATTCAACTTGATCAAACCTGTCGAGATGAAAAATCATCTCGACAAATACGTGATAGGACAAGATGAGGCCAAGAAAGTAATATCTGTCGCTGTATATAACCACTACAAAAGGTTGATGCAGAAAGATGAAGATGATGATGTCACCATTGAGAAATCAAACATCATCATGGTAGGAGAAACAGGGACAGGCAAAACTTATCTAGCTAGAACACTAGCCAAAATATTACAGGTTCCTTTTTGTATTGCCGATGCTACAGTACTAACTGAGGCTGGATATGTTGGTGAAGATGTTGAAAGCATCTTAACCAGGTTGCTCCAAGCAGCAAACTATGAGACAGAAGCTGCAGAAAGAGGTATCGTTTATATCGATGAATTGGACAAAATCTCTAGAAAATCTGACAACCCCTCTATAACAAGAGATGTTAGTGGCGAAGGTGTTCAGCAAGCTTTATTGAAACTATTGGAAGGGACGTCTGTAAATGTGCCTCCGCAAGGTGGCAGGAAGCATCCTGATCAAAAGATGATATCAGTCAATACTGAAAACATTCTGTTTATATGTGGTGGCGCCTTTGATGGTATTACAAGAAATATCGGTAATCGATTGAATTCTCGTGCCATAGGATTCAATGCAAAAGCAGACGACAAAGGGTTGGATGAAGAGAACATGCTTCAATACATCAATGCTCAAGATTTAAAAAGTTTTGGCTTGATTCCAGAACTCATCGGTAGGCTACCAGTGCTCACACATTTGAATCCATTAGATAAATCGACTCTGAAACAAATACTCACAGAGCCTAAAAATGCACTGGTCAAACAATACACTAAATTGTTTGCAATGGAAGATATCGAAATAGAATTCAAGAAAACAGCACTAGACTACATCGTCGAAAAAGCCGTAGAATTTAAATTAGGGGCTAGAGGATTAAGATCTATTTGTGAAGCGATAGTTACTGATGCCATGTTTGAACTTCCATCTGATACTACCACAAAGAAACTAGTCATTACCAAAGCCTACGCTGAAGAAAAGATTGAAAAATCAAAAGTAAATAAGTTAAAAGCAGCATAGTCAGCTTTTAACTTATTTACACTATAAGATTTATATAAGTAAGTCTGCCATCAGACAGTCAGGTAGGCATACATCTTATCGGCAGCCAGTGCAGACACATCTGCATCTCCTAGCACAGTTCTTAACTCGTCATACTCTGACAGCATTTTTGTTCTTTGTTGCGCATTAGAAATGATTTGCTCCAGTTCCAATTTAAGATTTGATGTATTCAAATCATCTTGGATAAGTTCTTTCACTACTTCTCGATCCATAATAAGGTTAACCAAAGAAATATAAGGAACTTTTATCAACCTTTTTGCTATAAAATAAGACAAAGGACTCGTCTTGTAGCACACTACTTGAGGGACATTCAATATAGCTGTTTCTAAAGTTGCGGTACCTGAAGTAACAATAGCAGCCCTACTATTGATTACCAAATCATAAGTAGCTCTTTTAATTAATTTAATATTGTCTATATGACTCAGGGACGAGTACAATTCGTCTGGTAAATTATCAACTTTTGAAACCGTAAAATCGTATTGAGGCATTGCCTTGGCTATTTCGACAATCTGTGCAGTGAATGACAGCACTTCCTGTCGCCTGCTCCCTGGTAATACCGATATCGTTTTTGATGGATCAATGCCATTGGCTTTGCTAAAATCCTGATCGTATTTATAGTTTTTAACAGCATCCATCACAGGATTTCCCACATAATCTACTTCAACACCGAAGTTTTTATAAAAGTCCGTTTCAAAAGGAAGAATGGTAAACACCTTATCTACCCACTTCTTTATCTTATAAGCTCTTTTTGTATTCCAAGCCCAAATCTTAGGTGAAATATAGTAGTAAACTTTTAGCCCTTCTGCACTGGCAAATTTTGCCATTCTCATATTGAAACCCGGATAATCTATCAAAATAAGAACATCGGGTCTATATTCCGTGATATCCTTTTTAGTTGATTTTAAGTACTTAGTGATGGTAGTTAAATTAATCAGCACCTCCCAAAATCCCATAAATGCCATTTTCGTATATGGAATTACTACCTGCAATCCTTCATTTTGCATTAAATCGCCACCTATACCTCGAAATTCAGCATTTATATCCCTTTGCTTCAAGCGCTTCAATAAGTTGGCTCCATGAAGGTCACCTGAACGTTCACCAGCGATTAAGTAGTATTTCATAATTTAAATGGATCAACCATAATATTCCACAAAATTATTTGGGGTTTCATACAACTTGAGGGAATGCAATGCCGATCCAGCGCTTTCTTCTTTGATTTTAGGTGCCAAAATATCCCAAAACTCCATGATCAGGTTTTCACAGCTCGCCAATTTTCCTTGCATAAAAGGCACATCAACATTTAAATTTTTATGATCTACTTCTTCAATAATATATTCTTTGATGAGGTCTCCCATTTTCTTCATGTCAAAAACAAATCCAGTATCAGGATCTGGATTCCCTTTCACCGTGACAATCAATTCAAAATTATGACCATGCCAATTCATATTAGCACATTTCCCAAAAACCTCTTCGTTTTTCTGATCCGACCACTGAGGGTTATAGAGTCTGTGCGCAGCATTGAAATGCTCTCTTCTACTTACAAATACCATCTATTTAATTTTATGCAAATATAATAACTCACAGGATAGGCAAATTCACAATTGACACTCTATATTCTATGAAGGCTGCATGATTACTTATAAATTTGAGTAAAATATAAGAATATGATCGTAGTAACAGGTGCCGCAGGGTTTATCGGAAGTTGTTTGATTTCAAAACTCAATCAGGAAAATTTCAATTCAATAATTGCAGTTGATAAATTTGATAACCAAGAAAAAAACAAAAACCTAGAAAGAGAAGCGTTCGAATCATGGCTGGATCAAAACAATCATGAAGTAGAGTTTATATTCCATTTGGGGGCGCGTACCGATACCACCGAATTTGATCGAGCTCTTTTAGACAAACTCAACACCAGTTACTCGAAAATGGTCTGGAAAAAATGCATCGACTACCAGATTCCTCTTGTATATGCGTCATCTGCCGCTACTTACGGTATTGGCGACAAGGGCTATGAAGACAATGAAGAGGTAATATTCGATTTAAAACCACTCAACCCTTATGGAGATTCAAAAAATGATTTTGACAAGTGGGCTGTAAAACAAGACAAAAAGCCATTCTTTTGGGCTGGCCTTAAGTTTTTCAATGTCTATGGACCTAATGAATACCATAAGGGAAGAATGGCCTCAGTGGTCTACCATGCGTTCAATCAAATCAAAAAAACTGAAGGAATGAAACTTTTTCGTTCTCACAACCCTGATTTCAAGGACGGAGAGCAAATGAGAGACTTTATCTATGTAGATGATGTAACAAACATTTGCTACTGGCTGATGCACCACAGAAAAAACAGTGGGCTTTACAATGTGGGCAGTGGACAAGCTAGAACATTTTTGGACTTAGTGAAAGCAGTGTTCGCCGCAGTTAACACCACTGAACAAATAGGATTTATAGATACTCCCGAGGACATTCGAGACAAATACCAATATTTCACGGAAGCTAATATGTCCAAATTAAGGAGAATCGGTTATGACAAAGAATTTTATGCGTTGGAAAAAGGAGTTGAGGAGTATGTGAAAAACTTTTTAAAAACTCAATCCTTTCATTGAAAGGAACTCAAAATTATCATAACAAACAGAAAGCAATAAAAAAACCGAAGAGTTAACTCTTCGGTTTTTTTATTTTTTAGATT
>CAXBNB010000262.1:0-6214 GCA_963976505.1 uncultured Reichenbachiellaceae bacterium | reverse complement strand
CAAGCCATTGTGATAATGTACGCCGGTCAACTCCTAGCCGGAATTGCTGTCTCTTATGGATTTAAGTTTTTTTCACCAACCAATATAGTGCCTCTAGAGATCTTGGGTTTGACCTCTGCATTGCTCAGTGGCCTTATAATAACTGCATTCTTCTGCTGGGATGTCCATAGATTAGGTCAATCATTTTATCCTGAAATAGGACTTCAACCAAGTAAGATTAAAAAAAGTAAAGGTCTCTTATTGGTTATAGCAGTATTGGCATCTACACACTTTTTAGCATGGATATATAGATCGGTGATCCTACCATTCTTCGACCAATCAGGTATTGTTGGACGCGGCTCTGAGATGTTTAGCTTTATTCAAACAAATGGAAGCACACTAGAAATGGGCGGTTTTTTACTGCTAGCATTACTTGTAGGACCAATTATGGAAGAAGTTGTATTTAGAGGGTATTTGCAATCTTCGTTATCCAAAAAAATACCTGTCTGGGCCGCCATAATTATAACTTCTATAATTTTCGCCATTGGTCATAGCCCAATGATACTTTGGCCTATGTATTTTCTATTTAGCATCAGCTGGGGCTGGATCTATGTGCGGACAGGATCTTTAAAAATGGCCATCCTAATTCATATCCTGAACAACTTACTTTATACTGTTATAGGTTTTACAGGATGGGATATTCTTGCCTAATTTGAAGATTAGGCACATAAGGGTCATCTCCTTACCCTAGCAGTCAAAAGCACAAATGAATTTATTTCTTGCTTCTCCAATATTTTAGTATTAACTCCTTCTCTTGTGTTAGTTCGGCCTTACCCGATAAGGATACAAAAACTTGCTCTGAAAGACAATTTTTAAAAAAATATTTCAACGGGGTGTAATAATCTTTGAATTGAGCCACTAACCAAGAAAAGATAAAAATTATGACGTTAAAAAAAGCACTAGACTATTTTGAAAATATAGTTTCTAAGACAAGTAATAAGTCTGAAATCAAGATTTATAAAGAATTCATTCGAATTTTGACCAGGTTGAATGAGAAAGAATTATCCGCTTCTCAGATTAAAGCCTTAGAGAGCGAATTGAAAAAGCTCAATCTAGACACTACAATTGCTCACAATAAAAGATATCATAAAAAAGCACTTATACAATTTGAAACATATTTGAAGGATTCTCTTTCCTTAACTACTAAAGGGTATTACACCAATCGAGGTATTGCATTAGGAATGACATTCGGATTGCTTCTGGGAATTATATTTTTATCTCGTTTTGAGCGGTCTATGGGCATTGCACTAGGAATGTCACTTGGCATGTTTATCGGACTACTGATCGGAAGAAATTTAGATGCAAAAGCCTTACTATCAGGAAATATAGTTTAAAATTGTAACTAAAGATTTTAAATAAAAAAAGTGAGCAACGATTTTTATACTTCCTCAATTCATCCTTATTCAGGAATAATCATAAAGATATGCAGGGCGTATACTGATACTCATGAAGATTTCGAAGATTATTATCAAGAGGTGTGCCTACAAATTTGGAAAAGCAGAAATAACTTTAAAGGGCAATCTGAATGGTCTACATGGGTATATCGGATTTCATTGAATGTAAGCATGACATTACTGAAGAAAAGAAAAAACAACCAGCAGTATGCTTCTTCTGACCTCTTGCTAGAAGAAGTATCCGAGGAATCTCGTGCTTTTGCTGATGAATCGCTGAATCAGCTTTACCTTGGCATTCGGCAATTGTCAGAAGTTGACAGGGCAGTAATTCTACTTTATCTAGAGGAAAAATCGTACCAAGAAATTGCAGATATAATTGGCACTAACCCAAATAATATTGGGGTACGCATTAAACGAATTAAGGAACGACTAAAAAAAATATTAGATGGAAAAGTCAATTGAAACCATATGGAAGGAAGGATTCCTAAACAGAGAATCTTTAATCGCTCCAAAGGTGAATAACCTTTACGACAAAAAGTCGTTGCACATTATGGCTAAATTTAAAAGAATGTTCTTGAATAACATACGGGGGATTATAATTGGCTCTTCCCTCTTATTTATAGGCGCCTACTTTGCAGGAGCCTTAATTGCCGGCAGTGTTGTCCTAATAATGATGCTATGCGTTGCCTATACCGCTTACAATGATTTGAAGAAATTAGAAAAAATAGATAAAGGACAAAGCAGTTATTTATTTTTAAAATCATTCAAAGTATGGATTGACCAATCTATTGAGCGCTATGGAAAAATGTACCGAGCAGTATACCCAATTCTCATTCTTGCATTCTACTTTGGAATATGGTTTTCAGATAGTTTAACTAACGTGCGACAAAAGGTAAGTGAACAAAGCGACCTGTTTTTTGGGCTTCATCTCGGTACCACTATTTTTGTCCTGACTTTTGCGTTATTGATGAGTATTTTCAGCGAATACATACACCGTAAAGATGTCAAGACTATTTATGGAGGAATAATGAATAGATTAGACTCATCCCTTGCAGAAATGGAAGAGTTGAGAGATTGAGAATTTTGTCTTATTGCTAGAAATGATGAGAACACTAGTGATTGTTGCACAACCCAATACTTCGAATAAAAACAAGCTTATTTAAGCCATTTTTAAGAAGAGTTTAATTTAATAGAACTCGATTTTGAGCGTAATTTGCTAAGCTTAGAATTGTGTTTATTGTCTCTGAAAGCACCTTTTTTACAAGCTAGATCAGGTCAAAGTTCTTTGCCTTGCAATTTTTTGCGTCTATCATTGGTCCTTTCCTCCACTTTGCTGAAATCAAAACTAAATCCACAAGTTCTGCTTATTTTTAGTTCAAAATAAACCATCATGAAATACCTTTTGATCACTATTACCGTATTGGGAAGTCTCCTAGCCTGCAATTCCCCTGAAACCGCTAAAGACCCCAAAGCTTCGCCGGTGGTTGAAGCAAATCCTGATACCCTGAATACAGCAAGTGAAACTCCGTTTTCTGATATAAATTCTGATTCAGCCTTAGTCGCAACCTCACTAATGGCTGCTCCTGAAGAAAGCCGAACAGGATGTAAAGTAATTGGATACAATATGGCTGGTGAATTCGTAACTTTTAAGGAAGGAAGTAATCAATTTATTGTGTTAACAGATAACCCTAAACAAAAGGGTTTCAACGCAGCCTGCTATCACAAAGACTTAGACCCTTTTATGGCTAGAGGTCGGGCGCTTAAAGCTGAAGGCAAGTCTGGACAAGAGGTATTCGACATCCGCGAAGAAGAAATGAAATCGGGTAAACTAAACATCAACCCCGGATCAACTCTACACCTTTATTACGGACCTGATGAGAAATACGACCCGGCAACTTTCGCCTCTAACCACCCTTGGATTATGAATCCAGGAACTCATAGAGCTCATATTATGGTCACTCCTTTGGCGGGCGAAATGAAATAGTTTTAATGCTATAGCTGATGGTTAATTCAGTGTTATTATGATGAACAATATAGAAACACATTGCCCTAATAACCAAACTGATTGGCGGAAATGGCTAGAATCTAATCACGAAAAAGAAGATGCCATTTGGCTTATTTTTTACAAGAAGAAATCACCAAAGCATAACCTTGGCTGGAGTGAAGCAGTTGATGAAGCACTTTGTTTTGGTTGGATTGATAGTACCAAAAGAGCAATAGATGATGAAAAGTACAAACAGTACTTTAGTAAACGAAAAGCAAAGAGTAATTGGTCAAAAGTAAATAAAGCAAAAGTGAAGACCTTAATTGACCAAGGGCTTATGAAGGAGGCAGGTTACAAAAGCATCGAAATTGCAAAGGAGAATGGTTCTTGGACAATTTTAGATGGAGTTGAAGCCCTTACCATTCCTAAAGATTTATCGACTGAATTTACAAAACACTCAGGCTCAAAAGAATTCTTCAACAGCCTTAGTAATTCTGATAAAAAGATCTTATTGCATTGGGTGTACTCCGCAAAGCGAAATGAAACCAAACAAAAGAGAGTTATTGCAATAGCGGAAAGTGCCGCTGAAAAACGTAAACCAAAACAATTTAGTTAGTCCCGCAAAGGTTTGTATGGTGGTCGGGATACTTTGTGAACAGAATAGTTTGTTTGCTAATTAGCTAGTCCTTAAATTCATGTTGCCATATACAATAAGAATCACTAATAGAAATGATATAATCTACAATCCGAAAATTAAGTTCTTAAGAGAAAAGCCTGGGCACTACAACGTGAATTATTAATTGCTGAAATGGTTAAAAGGATTAAATTTCTTACAATTTAATTACCTTTAAGTCAACGGAAAAATTTACACATTTTAACCCGCAGATAATCACATACACTCCGTTGTGGTAAATTTGAAAAAACAAGATGATTGAACTAATAGTGAAAGGTACCAACCAAGATGAAATTAAACGTAGGAATAAAGATTACCGAATAAATTGGCTTTCTAACTGTTGTAATTAATAATGAAAAATGGACAGCACACAAATAAAAGAATTCACAAAATCTTTAATAAGCAATGTTCGGCCTGTATCAGTAGCCTCGTTAGATTTAATAATTAATTTAATAGAGATTGAAACCTATGAAAAAGGTGACTTGTTTATCAATATTAGAAGGAAAAATAATAAAGAATACTTTGTATTTCAAGGTGTTTGTCGCAGCTTTGTCCTCAGTCCAGAAGGAGATGAAGTAACTATATCTTATTTTCTAGAAGGGGGAGTTCTTTCACCTAATAAAACGAGAACTGCTAATCAATTATCTCAACTCAACTTTCAAGCCCTCACAGAGCTAACAATTGGCAGTATGGACGCTGACAAGTTTGAGTAACTAATGATAGATCATATAGATATTCGAGAGTTTGGGAATAGTGTTTTGCAAAGAGAACTCCTTTCAAAAGTTGAAAAAGAAATTGGTCTGGCTTCGTTAAATGCAAAAGAAAGACTCATCCTTTTTAGGGAAAAATATCACTATCTGGAAAATCTAATCTCACATGTTGACATTGCCTCATACCTTGGAATTACAAATATTTCCTTGAGTAGACTGCGCAAAGAACTCTTATAGTAAAAGTCATTCTTTAACAAATGTTAATGGATTTGAAATCCGCATCATCAATCTTTGTAGTGAACTTAAAAACAAAGAATGATGAAAAATTTATTAAGTACCCTATCTCGTGGATTTAATGTAAATAAAATTAATCCACTTTGGTATCTCGCAATTGGAGTAGTTACCATAGCCCTTACTCACATGACCTTTAGTATTGAGGTTATGGCTTGGTTTTCAAGTGTTCCATTTCTAATTTATCTAAGTCTCACAAAAGGCTGGAAATCGCGACTAACTTTTTTTCTCGCATTGGTTTTAGCATGGTCATGCGTTGTAGCAAAAATCATTACAGACCCAATTCCACTAGTGCTGGTCTTCCTCTACTCGATTCCAATTAGTTTATTTCACCTGCCTGGATACCTGATATGGAATAAGTTTAAAAGTCGAAAATACGCGCTGTTTCTATTTCCTGTCATCATGGTTATTATGGAATGGATTCAATACACCTTTACACCTCTTGCAAGTTGGGGGGTAGCTGCATATACCATGCACGATAATGTATCACTTATTCAAACAGTATCCTTGTTTGGCTTGGCCGGACTGAGCTTTCTGATTTATTGGGTGAATGTCTCAATAGCTAATATCATAATCAAAAGAAAAGCAGCAATTTCAACATTTCAGCTCCCGTTAATTATGCTGTTTCATTTCATTGCATTTGGCTCTATACGATACGATATGAGCAAAGCTAATGGCAACGAAACTATAACTGTTGCAGCAGTTGGAACAGACTCGGAGGCAAGTGGTTTACCATTGCCAACTAAGGTAAGAACTGAACAGACTAAAACTGCATTATTTAAGCGAACCAGAACTGCAGCGAAAGGTGGTGCTAAAATAATATCGTGGAACGAAGCTGCTATCTTTATACTGCCTGAAGATGAGAAGCAATGGATAAACTCCATCAAGGAACTAACCGCTGAACTCAATATCACTTTAGTAGCTTCTTACGTGTTACCCATTTCACAAACTCCCTTAAGGTATGAGAACAAGTACCAGTTTATCGATTCGTCAGGTAACATTACACATACCTACCTCAAGCATCAACCCGTACCAGGAGAACCGGCAGTACAAGGAAAGTCGCCTTTAAAAGTTTCTGATATAAAAGGAACAAAAGTCGGGGCCGCAATTTGTTATGATTATG
>CAXBNB010000261.1:0-6225 GCA_963976505.1 uncultured Reichenbachiellaceae bacterium | reverse complement strand
CCATGTCCCATCAGTAAAAAAATCATCTGAAAGTACGGCACAATCTTCCTCATATACCCCACTGATGCCTAAACCAAACCAGATTCCTTTTTTGCCCAATTTTTCACCAAGAGCCAATACCTGAGTAGCATCACCATCATCTTTCCGGTAAATGGTTTGCCATTGATCAGTAAATTGGTTTGGTTTTATCCAAGCACTTATGGTAATACCATCTTCCAATTTTGCAAGTCTGTGAAACCTTGCTTTGATAGGCTGATCAGCTCCTTTCAATGAAACAGCCTGACCAATTTTACCTTCCGCATAGGAAAGGTTATTAAATAGTCGTGAGCCAACCCACTTCCCTTCCCAGTCATCTGGATTCAGTAGTCCCATCTCGAAAGTTACGGACTCACTCCATTCGGACATCTTCCCTTTCTTGTCCCAAACCCGAACTTTCCAATAGCATTTTTCACTACTGACTAGTGATCCTCCTTTATATAGGATATTTACAGAATTATTTGATTTGACTTTTTTACTGTCCCATTTATCCCCTTTATTATTATTGAGATTTTCCAGGCTTGTTGCAATCAAAACTTGGTAAGCACTTTGCATTTGTCCTCGTTCTAAAGACTCAATTAGCCAACTAAATTTTGGTATTGTCACATCAATGCCTAAAGGATTAACGGCATACTCACAACGCAATTCTTTGAGTTTGACATTTCCTCCTATCGCATTTCTTGCATTAAGAAAATTGACTGGAAATACAATAATAATAAAGGGGATAAATGGGACAGTAAAAAAATCCCGCTTTTTATCTGTCTCATATTTATATAAATCAATAAATCTCTAATGTTTGTCTGAATGATGTGAATCCTGTAATATAACCACTATGTCCCTATTACTTTGGGCGCATACCTCGCAAATGTGCCCATTTATGTGCGTTGCGCCAGATCCAAAGTTTATTACATCATTACCAACGCTAAATTGCCAATACCACTTTCGTGGAAAGAGACTATAAGACTTAAATCTTTACTTCTGAGGACTCCAAATGTATGCACTTTGATTATTCTAAATCAAAGTGTGTAATATCAATGCAGGGAAGTGGGTGTCCATTTTTTTCAGCAAGACTTTGTGAAGTAATCCAGATTGAAAAAGGGCTCAGGCTCAGGTTTGTAAAAACCTGCCTCGGGATGGAATCGCATGGAAGAATCCTTCTTCCTTAAAGCATCATTTTCTTGTATTGCCCATTTTTCGAGCCAATCTCTTTAGCTTGGAATGCTGGTCTCCTGTGGCAATAAGCTGGTCATATGAACTTCCGGAAACTTTAATTTTATTCTTAATCAATGATTCAAAAAGTTCTAATAACACATCGATGTTTTCAGCATCAGCATTGTTACACAGTATTTTGATTATCAACTGATTTAGTCCAGTATTTGCAGGGCTCAGGTGTTTCACCAGAAAACTCAACTGTTCTTTTTGTAGCTGAATGCTTTCTAACTTCTGTAAGAATTCGTTTTTTGAAGAATATTCTATTTCATCGAAATGGCTGAACAAAAAGTCTTGAGCCAAAGGACTTTGAATTAGACTTTCAGGTATTTTATTAATTATTCTCTGAATGAAAAAACCATCATATTCCAGGTTCATTGACACCAATTCATTTATAAATAATTCAAAATGAGTGACTTTTATGTTCTCGATTAAAAAATAATGACTTTTCGTATTTCCTGACCTGATCATTTTAATGATCAATTCATTGTTTATTTTGTTTCTGGTATGCTCTTGAATATTGAAGTTGATACCTCCGTTGGCAATATACCATAGTGTATAACAGGTAAATATTGCACCATCTACCATGTCCCTTTTGACCCCTGCTACTGTCGCAGAAGAAATACCATCCACTCCTTCGATTCCGTCCCCGTCATTATTTATCAACTCATTACGCCTTAAGTGTATAAATGAGGGGCTCTTGTCTGATAGTATTTTATGTAATTTTTGATAATCAGCACTATCAAAAGGGATGTGATCGAGTTTGGTCAAAGGATTTTCCGCAATCGGACTGAATTTTATAAAGTTACCCAACAGGTCCCAATAAATTTTGACTTCAGCCTCTAAGCAGAGTTTATCTTCACATACTGGTGTGACAATATGTGATGTATACCCTTCTAGTAATCCTTCGGAATCGTAATGTTCATATATATCCAATAAAACCTTATCGCTGGTTAAATATTGAAAGGCAATTTTCTGATCGTCAAAAGATTGAAATCCAACTGAGTTCATATTGCACATTCCAACAATGATTGGTGCAATCAGAATATAAGCCCTATGTTTTATGGATTTTAGAATCACTTATTGATACATTCATTAAGGGTGATGTGCCGTTTCCTTTATTTACCATCTTGGATTTCCAATAGGCTGCTTCATCAATTTTTGCAATTCAGAAAAGAATTTTTCATAAACACCTCTCGGAGAAGTGTCGTTTCTTTTGCAAACTGCGGCAGCCATACCAATCACTTCACCCATCATTCCTGTAGTACGCTGCACGCGTACAGTACCCAAGGCCACATGTGTCACACTAATATTGCGACCTGCCATAAAAAGATTATCAACATTACGAGAATAAAGACATCTATAGGGGACTTGATAGGGTTCTATTTCTTGTATATCTGCTCTCGATTGGAATTCTTCTCCTTTGAAGCCGTTTGTGCGAATTGGAAAATGAAGGTCAACACCCCAAGTAGTTGTGAAAGTACCATCGTCATATGCTTTGGCTTCTAAAATATCTTGTTCTTTTAAAATCACATCTCCTAAAAGTCTTCTAGATTCTCTTTTCCCACCAATATATGCCACCCAGGTCAGTTTACGATTGGCGAATTTTTGTTTTTCAGCACTCTGGTTTTTTACAAAATCCCAATTACCAAATGCCACCCTTAGTCCATAATCTCTAATAAACTCTATCTCCTTGATTTGATCTCTGTGAGCACCCGTTTCCCAGTCCCAATCTCCTTTAGTCGCCTTGTGAGAAGTCTGTTCGTTAAATTGTACCGCCCATGATTTGGTATCAGGAAAGGAGCTTGAAATTGATTCTTCAGCAGAATTCCATTGCACTGATGTCCCCATTACCAATTGATCTGCCTGCACAGGTGCACGTGGCTCTCCTGTATCGGACTTTGCCTCTCGCCCCACTCTCAAATCAGCCCCCACCAAATAACCTAAAGTTCCATCTCCAGTACAATCAACAAACAAATTTCCTTTAAACCTAAATTCTTTCCCGGTTACGATACTTCGGCCAGTTACAGCTACAATACGATTGCCCTTTTTCTCAGCATCAAATACATGGGTATTTAAAAAAAGATGTAGGTTTTTTTCTGCCTGTACAACCTTCAGTTTTTTGTCATCATCATAATTACTTGCAAGCCCAGCATTGTGTTCCTTTTTTTCTGGATTTTTCCTAATGGCCTCAAATATTTTCTTGCTGCGAACTGCATTTGAATCTTGCCTAGCCTCCCAAAATTTCCAATGCCCAACTGGACCTATCTCATCGACAAGTGATCCAAGATTGGTGTATGGTTTTTGATAAATTAAACCAGAAAGTCCCACACGTACTTCTGAGCTTCCATTGCCTCCAAGTACAGGTCTATTTTGAATGAGTGCTACTTTCAACCCTAAACGTGCTGCACTTACTGCAGAACAAATTCCAGCTATACCACCACCTACTACCACCAAGTCATATTCACCAGCATCTTCTGGTTCATTAGGAAATCTAAGATGTTTTCTTCTGAATGCTGATAATTCTTCTAATTGGTTGGGTGGAGTTAAGTTTTTATCTGTGGTTAGGATGATCGCGTCACACCTCCCATTAAATCCTGTCATATCATGAAATGACAATTTGGTCTGGCCTGGCTTGAGACGTATATCACCACCGTACTGCCAATGCCACTCTGCCCCTTCAGTACCAAATGTCGTTTCTAAAGGTTGACCGTCCACATGCAATTGAAATCTACCTGGAGATCCTGTAACATTCCACGGAGAAGTCCAATCTCTAGTCCTGACCCAGATATGGTATTTCCCTTTTGAGGACACCTCAATGGTAGTATTCGCGTCAGCAACAGGAACACCCAATCCATGGGCCATTAAATAAGCAGATTGCATGACATCCATTGACTGCTGGTCTATAACCCAACCACCTTGGTCAGAAAAACTCTCTGCTTCTAAAAAAATCGTTTCGTCCTCAGCAAAAGCTACCAGGCTTATTAAACAAATGGATACACTCAAAATGAGTTTACTGAATTTCATTGTGTCTTTAGTTTTTTTCGTATTTTTTTCTCCTTTAAATCAAATGCAAATAAATTGACTTCTAACCTTTATTAAAGGCTATTCTACCTAAAACTCTAGGTTAATTTGTTCCAAGTTGTTTTTTAATCAAGCTTCTGATAAGGTCATTTTTGTATGATTTTCGATCTGTAATATTCTCTTTCAAAACAATAGCCATGTCTTTGTACAGAGAACCAGGAGTAAGCTTTTTAAGTAAGGCTATCTGCGAAAAGTAATTCATTTGAGAGAAGCGTTGAGCAAAAAAGCTTTGTGATAAACTATCTTCAACAGCTTTAACCGACATCTTCTCCAAGGCATTCTTCGCATAGTATCCTTTGCTGTTTTCAATTGTTTCCAGTACTTCTGGTAAGTACGACTCAAAATCTTTTTCAGAGAAATTATTGATGAGGAAATAGTTGATCTGCTGATCTTTTTGCCTCACTAATTTTCTTACCAGACCTTTATCAAACAACTTTATAGTTGATGTTTGAATGCTGTCAACCACTGCTCCATTGGCAATATGCCATAACGCATAACATGAGTACACCGCCCCTTCAATGACATTGTCTTTGACTTCCTGTATGGTAGCTCCAGTAACACCATCCACTTCTGACGTACGGGTATCCTTCACCAAATTGTCCTTGGTGTATTTTGACAATACAGAATTTGGATTACTCAGAATACTTTGGAATTTGATGTAATCCAGACTGGTGAAAGGATCATGATCCAGTTTAGTTAATTCCTGACCGGGGATGGTATCATACCGAACAAACCGTCCAATCACATCCCATGAAAAATTAATTTCTACCGCATAGCATTTGTCTTTCTCACAAATGGGAGTGAAAATGTGCGCCTTATACCCATTGAGCAATCCCAAGCTATCAAATACCTGATGGAGATCAATTTCAACAGAATCGGCGAGAATGATTCCGGAATTTGATCCTTCTTTGAAAGAAGTTCCTGACTCATTGAAAAAAGCAAAGGCAATCAGTAAACCAACTAATCTAAACATTACTTAACCTTCTGTATCTCCATTAGTGTTCCTCCTTCATTGTAATTCTGAATAAATGGTAAGCTCGTATCGCCTACGCCTTTTTGCATTAGTTTTTCAAGTTCTGAAAAATAATTTTGATACACGTCTCTTGGGTCAGCTTTGTTGTCTTTGGCCACTGATGCTGCCATGCCAACTACCTCTCCCATCATACCGCCCGTGCGCATCAACCTCACCGTTCCGAGTGCCACATGTGAAACACTGATGTCTCTACCTGCCATCATGAGGTTGTTGATGTTTTTTGAATACAAACACCTAAAGGGAATAGGATATGGATAGATTTTGATGTGCTTGGCAATGGACCTGAAGGCTTCTCCCTCAAATTTCTCAAGATTCTCTTCATCAGGATAGTGTAAATCAATAGTCCACGAGCTAGGTGCTGTGCCATCTGGCAACATCTCCTGATTTCTAATTTCGTTTTCAGTCAAAATATAATCCCCTACCAATCGCCTTGACTCACGTTTACCGCCAATATAGGCTACCCACTTCAGTTTTTCATTCTTGAATTTTTCCTTGTTTGTATAATTATTTTTTAGGTACGACCAGTTTGAATATACGACGATCAAACCATAGTCTCTTATAAATTCCGTCTCCTTGATCATGTCCTTACCCATACCAGTTTCCCAATCCCAGTCACCTTTCGTAATGGCAAAAGACTTCTCATCACTCCATGGCAATCCCCATTCGATATCTGGAAAATCAACTGGCGTTTCTACCTTTTCAGAAAACCATTGTACAGAAATTCCCATCGTCAGGTTATCCGCTACTTCTGGTGCAGTTGGTTCATTGAACATACTTCGACTTTCTCTACCAGACATAAATTCAGCACCAGCCAAATATCCAATCGTGCCATCACCAGTGCAATCTGCAAACAATGGTGCATT
>CAXBNB010000260.1:0-6227 GCA_963976505.1 uncultured Reichenbachiellaceae bacterium | reverse complement strand
ACATACTTCTAAAAATATCAAATAATTCAGTTGGTTCTATTAAATTATAAAAAGGGTTTTTTTTAAGACTTGATCAAGTTTTAGTTTTGAGAGTTGAATTGAGGAGTCAGACAAAACCTGAATTATTGTGTAATCAGGGCAGTAAAAGATAAATACGATGAAAATAGCATCAACTTATTGACGAATCCGTACATCACTGGATTTCAATATAAATTAGATTGAGTTCACTAATCCATTGTCAATATAAGCCATCAATTTCGTCTCCTCTCCTATCGACATAATAGCGGAATTCATTATATAAAATTAGCAGCTCTTTAAGTTTTTGATCCTGCATTTCATTAAACAAAAAGTCTCCGCTTTTACGCTTTTTCATTATCTGCGTAAATATCTTTCTTGCCAAAAGATTATTAGATTCTAGATCATTAAGAGACCTACCATCACCCCTGACAATAAGGGTTGAAAAATAAATCAGATTTCCATCAATGCTATTTTTGTCAAGAGATAGTGATTTTTCTGCTAGAACTTTTGCATAATCATACTGACCAGAATCAAAAGCTTCCAATGCTTCTAATAATAATTTTCTTGCTAATACTTCATTATAGTCTTCAGATTCCATTTTTAATTCTGTTCTTTTTAAATCTTTCAAGATTTGGTTAGTATAATCCAACTCAATCGATATCAAATAACACTGTTGGTAAGACCATCAACCTAACACTCCAATTTAATATCAAATCATTCTAAAAGATACTTTTTAGCTAGTTGTCGGCACTATGTCGGCATAGAAAAAACCAATCACATAAACACTGTAGCATTTATATGATTGGTTTAGTGGAGAATATCGGATTCGAACCGATGACCCCTACACTGCCAGCGTAGTGCTCTAGCCAACTGAGCTAATTCCCCTTTTCATTGTTTTTCAAACTGGTCGGCATACTGCTTTAGATCCGAAGACCCATCTGGCAGGCTAATTCCCTGTTTGATTTTTAACGGGCGCAAATATTTGTCCATTTAACTAAACTACAAAGAGAATTGTCAGAATTCTTATTGGAAACGTGAGTTCGATTTAAGAACCCCTCCAAAAGTTGATTTTTAAATACTTCAGTGGCTTTTGTAAACTAATAGCTATCACTAATGGCTAACTTTTGGAGGGTTGGGTCTCTGATTTAAACTCATAGTTGACAAAACACAGTCAAAATACCCGAAACAGGATTTTTATCTCGTACTCACGTTAATATTAATCGAATTCAGGTTGGAAAGAATATGTGCAGAAAATTCCATTTATTTCACACTTCAAAATCAAGAGAACTGCAAGGTGTTGTTATCTTGCAAAAAACATTGTAAAACGCAATAGCATATCACCGTGTGTGGGATAACAGGAATAGTAGCATTTAATGAAATCGGTAGGTTCAACATGACCAACCTAGAGAGCGCCACGGTGGCGCTTTCGAAAAGAGGGCCGGATGACCATGGCACTTACGACGACTACTTTACTGGACTGGGTCATCGGAGGTTGTCCATTATCGACACTAGTCCGATGGGGCATCAACCCATGCGAGTACCCGAAGGTCGTTTTGTCATTTCATTTAATGGGGAAATTTACAACTACAAAGAATTGCGGCAGGGGCTAGAAGCCAAAGGAGTAAAATTCTATTCCAATACCGACACTGAAGTGCTCTTGCAACTTTATACCCACGAAGGAAAATCCTGCCTCAGTAAGCTGAATGGCTTTTTCGCTTTTGCCATTTACGACACCCGAGACAAGTCCACTTTTATAGCCCGAGACAGAATGGGCATCAAGCCCCTGTTGTATTTTCAGGATGAGGACAAATTTTTGTTTTCATCCGAACTCAAGTCTCTCATGAAATACAGCAGTGATTGGGAGTTGGACTACACTGCTCTGAGCATTTATTTTCAACTGAATTATATCCCTGCTCCTTTGTCGATTTTGAAAGGCGTAAAAAAATTGATGCCGGGAGAATCCGTTCATATCAAGGAAGGCAAAACCACTTTTGAAAAATATTATGACATTCCCAAGCCAGACCATCAGGCATACAAACCAGACTATGAAGTCAACAAAAAAGAACTGGTAAAGTTGCTGGATCAATCGGTACAAAACAGGTTGGTATCTGATGTACCCATTGGTGCTTTTTTGAGTGGTGGCATAGACTCTTCTGTCATTACTGCGCTTGCCAGCAGCCATGTGTCTTCTTTGAATACTTTTTCGATCGGGTATAAAGACGCACCCTATTTTGACGAAACCAGTTACGCTCAGTTGGTAGCAGATAAATTCAAAACCAACCACACGGTATTTTCCCTTTCTCAGGATGATTTGTATGCCAATATTGGAGAGATCATCGACTACATCGACGAGCCATTTGCTGACTCCTCGGCAATACCTGTGTATATTTTATGCAATGAAACCAGAAAGCATGTAACTGTTGCGCTTTCTGGAGATGGTGCTGATGAGATCTTTTCGGGGTACAACAAACACAGTGCGTGGCTCAAGTCTCAGGAAAATGGAATGCTGAATCAGTTGGTTCCTATGCTCTATCCTTTGGCAAAGGTTATGCCCAAGTCTCGCTCCGGCAAGCTGAGCAACCTGATGCGACAGATTGTAAAATTTGGCGAAGGAATAAAAATGAATCCTGCAGAACGGTATTGGTTTTGGGCTGCCATCTCTAGTCAGGAGGAAGTAAACAATTTGTTGAAATCCGACCTTTCAGACTCTCAAGAACACAGGCAAGAAATCATAAATGATTGGCTCAGAGACATGACTTCTTATCAGGATTTCAACGATTTTTTACGAACCGATACCCGACTCGGCTTGCCCAATGACATGCTTCAAAAAGTGGACCTGATGTCTATGGCAAATAGCTTAGAAGTGCGGGTGCCATTCCTAGATCATAATGTGGTTGACTTTGCGTTTCACATACCCCCTGAGCAAAAAATAGATCAGGGCATGCGCAAAAAAATACTGCAAGATGCCTTCAGACACATTCTTCCCAAGCAGCTTTACAAACGACCAAAAAAGGGGTTCGAAGTACCATTACTCGATTGGTTGAAAAAAGGGCTGAAATCCGACGTGGACAAATATGTATTTGATCGGGATTATTTAGAGGCACAGAATATTTTCAATCCACAGACCTTAACTCAGCTCCGAAAAAAGCTTCATTCTATAAACCCGGGAGATGCACATGCCAAAGTTTGGGCGCTATATGTTTTTCAAAAATGGCATGAAAAGTATTTGTCGTAAGCAGCAAAATCGACGTAATACCTTTCTAAGGAAAGACATATTCAATCCATTCAAATTATTTTTGTAGGGAAATACAATTATTTTTTCTACCTTGATGTTCCAATAAAATTTAGTTACTAAATGCAAGAGTTGAAAAGAATTTTGGCCTGTATTGATTTATCCGAAATGGATAAATCAGTGATAAAGTATGCTTCCCAATTGGCAGAAACAATGGGAAGTGTGAAAGTAGATTTTCTTCATATATCTGATTTAGATATTGACTCTAAAAAAGCAACAATTGAACAAGAAGTAAAAGACAACTTCACTGCCACCGCGGAAACTTCAGTAAATATTGAAAGCGGAAACGTAGTAGATACGACTATCAGTTGGGCTGGACTACACCGAATGGACTTGATCATTCTGGGTAAAAAGAAGAAATCCATTTCATCAGCAAAAAATGCAATGGCAATTACCAACAAAGCGCTTTGTTCGGTTTTACTAGTACCTGTCATGGAAAGCTATGCTTTCAAAAAGCTGCTCGTACCCATAGACTTTTCCATTGGATCCAAAATGTCCATCAAACAGGCGCTGACCATAAAAGGGATGTCTGATGCTAAAGTCATTTTGCAACATGTCTTTTATGTTCACTCTGGATACACAACCTCGGGCAAAACCTACGAAGAATTCGGCGCTATCCTCCAGAAAAACGCAGAGAAGGAATATAAAATGTTTCTGAGAGAACACGAGTTTGATGCCTCTCAATTTGAAATAATATTCACTCTGGATGACGACAGCAAGCCCTTTGACAACATATATGAAACTGCCAAAGAAAACGGTGCAGATTTGATTTTCCTTGGAGCCAGAGGTCGAACACCGGCTGCCGCTCTCATAAAAGGAAGTACTGCACTCGATTTGATCAAATACGATGATGACGTGCCATTTTTTATCGTAAAAGACGAAGGAGAGCGTATGGGTTTCTGGGAAGCACTAATGAAAATTTGATTGAAAACAATCACGCTTCTTTTTGGACAAAATAAAAAAGGCGTCTCAAGTAATTTGAGACGCCTTTTTATGCTTGGGTGAAAGACCGGACTCGAACCGGCGACCTCCTGGACCACAACCAGGCGTTCTAACCAACTGAACTACAATCACCATATTTCTAAATGGAGTGCAAATTTAGATAGTACTTAATTATAATTCAAACTAAAACCTTAAATTATTTTCTATCAAACGACAAGCGTTTCCCTTTCAAGGATTCATCAAATCTTCCAGCATGGTAAGCATGATGACCTGAAATAAAGGTATCGGTAATGGTACTTCTGAACCGTTGGTTTTCGAATGGACTCCAACCGCATTTGTAGAGGATATTTTCTTTAGTGACAGTCCATGGATCATTCACGTCAATGAGTACTAAGTCTGCATAATACCCTTCTTTGATATACCCTCTTTTTTCTATCTCAAATAAAATGGCTGGATTATGACTCATTTTCTCCACTATTTTCTCAATGGAAATCTTCCCATCCAAATAGAACTCCATCAATGCTGGAATAGCATGTTGAACAAGCGGCCCTCCCGAAGGGGCAGCCAAATACTTATTTTCCTTTTCTGATAAAGCATGAGGGGCATGATCCGTAGCGATCACATCAATTCGGTCATCTAATACTGCTTTCAACACAGCTGATCTATCACTAGGCTTTTTTACAGCTGGATTCCATTTAATGGATGATCCCTTTTCTTCATAATCCTCATCAGAAAACCAAAGGTGATGTACGCAAGCCTCAGCAGTTACTTTTTTATCCTTTAATGCGATGTTATTGTCAAAAAGGCTCGTTTCCATCTCGGTAGAAATGTGTAACACATGAAATTTTGTTCCATGTTTCTTAGCCAATGACACAGCTCTTGAAGATGAAATATAACAAGCTTCATCACTCCTTATCTGTGGGTGCATGTTAAAAGGAATATCCTCGCCGAACATTTCTTTGAATTTTTCAATATTGGCCTTTATCGTAGTTTCATCCTCACAATGTGCTGCTACCAACATCTCGGCTTTAGAAAAGAGGTTTTCGATTGTAGACTCATCGTCCACCAACATATTGCCTGTTGACGAACCCATAAATACCTTTATACCACAAACATTTTTTTTGTCCGTTTTTAGTACCTCTTCCAGGTTATCATTTGACACACCCATGTAGAATGAGTAATTAGCCAAAGAATTTTTAGCCGCAATCTGGTATTTATTTTCCAACAATTCCTGGGTTAACGTATTGGGAACTGTATTGGGCATTTCCATGAAAGAAGTGATGCCACCGGCAACAGCAGCTCTACTTTCAGTATATATTTCTGCTTTGTGAGTGAGTCCGGGTTCACGAAAATGTACCTGATCGTCTATTGCGCCGGGTATAAGGAATTTTCCTTTGGCATCAATCACTGTTGCTGTGTCACTGGATATATCACGACCAATTTTCTGAATAAATTGTCCTGAGATAAGCACATCAGATTCAACTATGTTTCCTTCATTTACTAGTTTGGCATTCTTAATTAGGATCGGCTTCATAATTTCTTGCTTGCAATAAAATTGGATTATATTGTATCCGTGTTTCCTACTCAGGTAATAGGAAATGTTAATACTGAATTAGGAACTAAATTTATCAATGTAGTTTCTTTTTTGGGCTATAAGACTGCTGCACTTTGTTCAATGTTCATTGGTGAAAATGAAACTCGTGCGACTGTTCTTAATGATTTAGCTGAAGATGCTTTATCTCGTTCACTTGGTATCAATGCTAAGGGTCGTCAATCTATTTCAACAAGGAGATTGCCATTTACATCATCATACAAGAATCGTTCATCTTGGTAGGTAATCGGTAGTAAAAAGGACACTCTGGCGATTATATGAATCGCTGGTCGTAAATAGTGACTGGAGTATGAAATGTCTACAGTAGGTTTTTGGCGCGAAATTAAGCAGGATAGCCGAGATATTATTCGGGGTGGCGGATTT
>CAXBNB010000259.1:0-6227 GCA_963976505.1 uncultured Reichenbachiellaceae bacterium | reverse complement strand
GAGCTGGAAAAAGAAAGAGAAAACAACCTCAAATTAAAAAATGACTTGCTGGAAAAACTGAGAGAAACAGTTGACAGTGAAGAAAGCACAGCCAGCATCAATACCCTCAAGCAAATTCAAACCCAGTGGAAAACGATAGGCCAGGTGCCTTCCCAACAAAACCGAACCCTATGGGCCAATTATCATGCGCTCATAGACAGGTTTTATGACCACAGGAGTATCTATTTTGAGCTCAAAGAATTAGACAGAAAGAAAAACTACGAAGCAAAACTGGAATTATGCCAGAAAGCCGAAGAGTTGGATGAACTGGAAAACTTTAAGGATGCCATTCAAAAATTGAATGAGTTGCATGATGAGTTCAAACACCTTGGGCCTATACCCAAAGAATTTCAAGACGAAGTTTGGGACAGGTTTAAAACTGCTTCAGACCTAATCTATTCCAAAAGAAAAGAATTTGTTTCTCAAATTAAAGATGAACAAAAAGAGAATCTCACCAAAAAACTAGAACTGGTGGAGACCATTGCTACTTTCGTAGAATTTACCTCCGACAAAATAGGCGACTGGAATGCCAAGACAAAAGAAATGCTTGACATCCAAAAGCAATGGGAGAAAGTCGGCGCTATGCCGAGAGAAAATGCGAAAGAAGTCAACCGTCAGTTTTGGAGTAGTTTCAAATCTTTCTTTCACAATAAATCAGAGTTCTTTAAAAAACTGGATGCGCAAAGAGATGACAACCTCAAAATCAAACAAGAGCTTACCGCTCAGGCTGTAGCACTAAGTGAAAGTACCGACTGGCATGCGACTGCTGAAGCGCTGAAAGGCCTACAGCAAAAATGGAGAGAAATAGGCCCTGTACCCGAAAAATTTAGAAACTCTGCTTACAAAGCATTTAAAGAAGCTTGTGACAGTTTCTTTAACAACAAGAGGAAACACAATCAGAGTATGGACTCTGAATACATTGTTAACCTCAAAAAGAAAGAAGAGATATGTCTTTCATTGGAAGAAATGGCCAGTTCCAAAGATGTAAATATGGAAGATGTCTATAGCCTTCAGGACGCTTACAATGAAATTGGCTTTGTACCAAGAAAAAATATCAAGTCAATTCAAAATAGGTACCAGGACGCTTTGAACAAATTGGTGAAAAGTGCAGAAAACCTAGACGAAGAATCCAAAAGTGAATTCAAGTCATTGATAAATATCCATGAGTTAAAATCCGGACCAAATTCAGACCAAAAGCTCAACAGAAAAGAGTACAGTCTGAAAAAGAAAATCTCTACGCTAGAATCTGATGTTTCCACTTGGAAAAACAACATTGAGTTTTTTGCCGCTTCAAAAAATGCAGAAGATCTACTTAAAAATTTCACTTCAAAAATTGAAAATGCAGAAAACGAATTGAAAGCACTCAAAGAAGAATTGAAGCTAATAATGAGCATGTAAATCTTGTGGATTTATATGCTCAAAAATTTAGTGTAATATTTTTATGCATTAATTTGGATTACTAAAATTCTAAATTACTTTTGCACTCGCAATTCAAGAAAACGATTGCAAAAAAGGAACGCCTCCTTAGCTCAGCTGGTAGAGCAACTGACTTGTAATCAGTAGGTCGTAGGTTCGATCCCTATAGGAGGCTCTTCAAAAAAAGGAGTTACATTAATTTGTAACTCCTTTTTTTATGCCCTCTTGGCACTTCATTGAAAAACACAAACAAACCTCCTCACAGGAGGCAAAAACATCCCCACTCAGTTTCGGCACTTCATATTCTTCTTAGTTTTTAATCGCCGTTCCGGCACTGCTCATAGTCCTAGTAAGTAGCTGACTTTTTCTCTGGATAAAGAAGAATCTCTTTGACTATACAATAAGTTGAGCATAAAAACATAGCGGTCAATCCCAATATTGTTGTGATAAAATACTATATTACTAATAAGCATAAAAATTGACATGGCCATGCCAATCCAACAGACAGCTTACAACTTATCGTCATTTCTTAGCTTCATGCTGACATACAGGTCAGAAAAAAATATTTCGTAATCAATACAAAATTCAAATTACCGCATTTTTAGACCACAAAAAAACGAAACCAAATTTCTTTACCCAGGTTCCTAACAAAGAAAAACCCAACTATGAAAACTGAAGCCAAACAAACCACCAAGGAAATGCAATTTCATTTACAGGCGCATTTGGCTGCTATAGTTCAATCTTCTGATGATGCCATTATCAGTAAATCAATAGACGGCATTATTATCTATTGGAACATAGGTGCTGAACGAATATTCGGATACACATCGAAAGAGGTTTTAAATAAATCCATTAACATCTTGGCTCCTCATAAAAGAGATGAGCACAAAGAGATAATGGCTAGGTATAATAAAGGTGAAAAATTAGAACACTACGAAACTCAAAGGACTAAAAAGGATGGTTCTGTTATAAATATATCCTTAACGGTTTCTCCAATTTTAGATGATGCCAAGAAGGTAGTCGGATTTTCCACCATTGCCAGGGACATTACAAAAAGAGCTCTGTACTCCGAATATGCCCGTAGTTTAATTGAGGCAAGCCTAGACCCATTGGTTACAATCAGTGCAGATGGGAAAATTACAGATGTGAATGAAGCGTCTATCAAAGTTACTGGAGTCTCTAGTGAAAAGCTTGTTGGTACAGACTTCTCTAACTATTTTACCGAGCCAGAAAAAGCACGAGAAGGTTACCAGCAGGTTTTTGAAAAAGGATTTGTAGCTGATTACCCTTTGACCATTAGACATGAAAGTGGCATATTAACAGATGTATTGTACAATGCTTCCGTTTACAAAGATTACAAAGGAAATGTGCTTGGGGTTTTTGCTGCTGCACGTGACATTACCGAGCAAAAACAAGCTTCTCAATATGCCAGAAGTTTGATTGAGTCTAGTTTGGATCCACTGGTAACCATCAGTGGAGATGGTAAAATCACTGATGTAAATGAAGCATCTGTAAAGGTTACTGGTGTACCTAGAGAAAGGCTCATAGGTACGGATTTCTCCAATTATTTTACTGAGCCCGAAAAAGCAAGGGAGGGTTACCAACAGGTTTTTGAAAAAGGATTTGTCGCCGATTACCCATTGACCATTAGGCACAAAAATGGAAAATTGACAGATGTACTGTACAATGCATCTGTTTATAAAGATTACAAAGGAAATGTGCTCGGGGTTTTTGCAGCTGCACGCGACATCACCGAGCAAAAACAAGCTTCACAATATGCCAGAAGTCTCATTGAAGCCAGTTTGGATCCACTTGTCACCATCAGCGCAGATGGTAAAATTACTGATGTGAACGAGGCTTCTGCAAAAGTAACTGGCGTCCCTCGTGAAAAACTCATAGGGACAGATTTCTCCAATTATTTTACAGAACCAGAGAAAGCTCAAGCAGGCTATCAACAGGTCTTTGAAAAAGGATTTGTGGCAGATTACCCTTTGACTATCAGACACAAAAATGGAAAATTGACAGATGTATTGTACAATGCCTCCGTTTACAAAGATGATAAAGGCAATGTGCTTGGAGTTTTTGCTGCTGCCCGCGACATCACTGAGCAAAAACAAGCCTCCCAATACGCTAGGAGCTTAATTGAGGCCAGTTTGGATCCATTGGTGACCATCAGTGGAGATGGTAAAATCACTGATGTAAACGAGGCATCCGTAAAAGTTACAGGTGTACCCAGAGAAAAGCTCATTGGGACAGATTTCTCCAATTATTTCACAGAACCGGCAAAGGCCCAAGCTGGCTACCAACAGGTTTTTGATAAAGGATTTGTAGCCGATTACCCTTTAACCATCAGGCATGAAAATGGAATGCTCACCGATGTATTGTACAATGCTTCAGTTTACAAAGATTACAAAGGAAACGTACTTGGGGTATTTGCAGCTGCACGAGACATCACAGCCCAAAAACAATTGGCTGAAAGGGAAATTGCAGAACGGGAAAAAGAGCTGATGAGAATTGAAGAATTAGAAAGGTTTAGAAAATTAACCGTGGGAAGGGAATTGAAAATGATAGAATTGAAAAAAGAAATTGAGGAGCAAAAAATTCAACTTGCTATATTTCAGAAAAGTAAAAGCTAAGCAACATGGATACATTCTCCTTAGACAATAATAATACTGAAATCACTTCGGAAGAGGTGGATTTGAGAAACACAGAAAAGGCACTTCTTAATATTTTGGATGACTACTCTGAAGAAAAAAGTAGAGGAGAAAACAACCAAAGAGCCTTACTCAACATATTGGATGATTATTCTTCTGAAAAAACGGATATGGAAGACACACAACGTGCGGTTTTAAATATCCTTGAAGATTATAGTGTTGAAAGATCCAATATGGAAGATACACAACGTGCCGTTTTAAATATTCTTGAAGACTATGGTATAGAAAAAGGTAAAGTTGAAAACATCAACGAAGACTTAATTATTGCCAACAAGGAAATGGAAGCATTTAGTTACTCCGTATCTCATGATTTAAGAGCACCCCTTCGCGCAGTAAACGGATATGCCCAAATGCTGAATGAAGACTATGCATCCGTGCTAGATGATGAGGGCAAACGCATTATTGAAACCATTCGGTCCAACGCGGTGAAAATGGGAACCCTCATTAATGAGCTACTTGCTTTCTCAAGGCTTGGACGAACAGAGCTGCAAACCAAAGAAATTGACATGAACCAAATGACCAATAGTGTCTTGAATTCATTCAACAGTTCGGTGACCCATACTGCCACAATTAAGGTGGGAAAATTACACATGATTAATGCCGACCAAGGTTTATTTCAACAGGTAATGTTCAATCTGATTTCCAATGCAGTCAAATATTCTTCAAAAAAAGAGCATTCGCTTGTAGAGATATTCTCAGAACTAAAAAACAATGAAGTCATTTTCTCAGTAAAGGATAATGGGGCTGGTTTCGATATGGAATATTACGATAAACTATTTGGAGTATTCCAACGCTTGCATGGGCAAAATGAATTTGAGGGAGTCGGAGTTGGCTTGGCGATAGTACAGCGAATCATTGCAAAACATGGCGGCAAAATATGGGCCGAAGGTAAAGTGAATGTAGGGGCAACATTTTCATTTTCAATAGCTATTAAATAAAACAATAAGATATGAATTACGAACCTGAAATTATTTTGGTAGAAGACAGCTCCAGTGATGCCGAATTGGCCATGAGGGCATTAAAAAAACACAACCTCGCAAACAAAATTGTTCATCTAAAAGACGGACAAGAAGCCCTTGATTATATTTTTGCTGAAGGCATTTACGCTCAGCGTAATATGGAAGATATTCCCAAAGTAATCTTACTTGATTTAAAAATGCCCAAAATAAACGGCATCCAGGTATTAGAAAAGCTCAAATCCAATGAACGCACGAAAAAAATTCCTGTCATAGTACTCACTTCCTCCAAAGAAGATCCTGACATACAGGAGTGTTATCGCTTGGGAGTGAACAGTTATGTAGTAAAGCCTGTGGAATTCGACAAATTCATCAGTTCAGTTTCAGAGCTTGGATTGTACTGGATGGTAATAAATCAACCACCGAAGTAAAAGCAATATGGCAACTGACATAAGAATATTAATTCTTGAAGACAACCCTAACGATGCAGAATTAATGCAGTTCGAATTGAAAAGAGCTGGATTGTCTTTTTCTTCAGAAGTTGTTGAAACTCGTGAAGCTTATGAAAATGCGCTGACTACATTTAAACCTGATATTATATTATCTGATAATTCCCTACCCTCATTTGATGCAATTACAGCTTTCGAAATCAAACAAAATAAATCTCCAAACACCCCCTTTATTATTGTGTCGGGCACCAAGGACGAAAATGCAGATGAACTTATTAAGAATGGAATTGATGCTTTTACGCTAAAGGACGAAATATTTACACTAGCACCAGTAATCACCCAAACACTAAAAAGAGCTGAAGGCTGAAGGCAAGAAGAATTTCCCATACATTGATTGGTTTATCCTACATGACTTTCCATTCTGAAGACTTTATCTGAAAATAATTAATGAATGAAGCTCATATTGCAAAAGCAAGTCTAGAAAATATCTCAAATGCCTCTTTAAATTTGAAAGAGACCTTCATTGTTGACAAAGAAGATTAGACATGCTCCAAACTACTCGATTACAAATAGTTCTGAGATTTGAGCATTTGATTTATTAAATAGGCCACTCCTTAATAAAGTCAATCTATTGATATAAAGACAGTTAAAGG
>CAXBNB010000258.1:0-6242 GCA_963976505.1 uncultured Reichenbachiellaceae bacterium | reverse complement strand
CTGCAATTGGCGATTTTAGAAGAAAATGAAAATGCCCTGTTGTTTGTGCCTTCCACTAATTCTTTTACCGAAAGCATGGACAATTTGGTTATCGCAGATTCGAAAAATGATGAATTCAATACTTATATAATGTTAAACTTAATAAAAATTAAAAATGAATAGAAGGTATATTATTTATGGATTAATGTCGGTGCTGATATACTTGTCAGGTTGCTCGGGCAGTGATGACGATACAGTGGAGGATGGAAACTGGATCAAGCGATCGTCATTCGAAGGGGTGGGCCGAGCAGGAGCCATAGCATTTGTAGTAGGAGAGAGAGCTTATGTTGGATTGGGGTATGATGGTGACGATTATTTAACGGATCTATGGTCATATAATCCCGATGAAAACTATTGGAAGAAAATGACGGATTTTCCGGGTGATGGCAGAACATCCACCGTGTCATTTGCAATTGGCAACAAAGGATACGTGGGAACCGGCTACAACGGAGACGATGAAGTGAATGATTTTTGGGAATATGATGTGACTACAGATGCCTGGACTCAGTTGGCAGACTTTGGAGGTTCTGCTAGACTGTCGGCTACCGGGTTTGCAGCGAATGGCAAAGGGTATATCGGAACCGGCTATGACGGCAATTACCTCAAAGATTTTTGGGAATTTGACCCTGACAACAATACCTGGACTCAGATAGTGAGCCTTGAAGGAGAAAAAAGAAACAATGCCGCTGCTTTTGTGATAGATGACAAAGCCTATTTGGGATTAGGTACCAACAACGGGTTGTATCAACTGGATTTTTGGGAGTTTGATCCTGTAGCACTCGATTGGATTGCAAAACTGGATATAGATGAGGACGATGATTATAGCATCACCAGAGAAAGGGCTGTGTCTTTTTCTTTAGATGGGTATGGATATGTCACCACCGGAAATGGTTCGTCCAATTTATCATCAGTGTGGAGGTACGATCCGCTGTATGATTTATGGAAAGAAAAAACATCATTTGAAGGGACATCCCGACAAGGAGCCGTGGCTTTCACCGTCAGCGGTAGAGCGTTTGTTGCTTTGGGGCAAAACAGCAGTTCCAGGTTTGATGACGTTTGGGAGTTTCTTCCCAATGAAATATATGACGAAGACGATTGATCTTTTGAAATAACCTTGGCACTACAAACCATTTGTGTCAATTCAAAAAAATGAGTACCTATCATATTTTGTTTACATGAGAAAAATTATCTTTCTATCGTTGCTGTTCGGCGCGTTTACAATTCAGGGGCAGAATAGCGTTGGATCGGCCTATTCCATGTTTGGCATAGGTGAACTGAAAACGCCAGTGTCGGTGCAAAGTGCGGGCATGGGATTTACTTCCATAGGCATGAGCAATCCAAATTTTGTCAATACAGTAAACCCGGCTGCCAATGCGGTTGTAGGGGGGTATTTTTCTCATGTTTTTGATGTGGGCATCTATATGTACAACACCCAGATGAAAACTAACTCTACCACTGAGAATGTGGGAAATGGGGGGCTTTCACAGCTCAGCTACTGGTTTAGGTTCAACAACCGCTGGACCGGATTGATCGGGTTGTCCAATTTTAGTGATGTGGGGTACAACATCATAGATAACAATGTACTCGTATCCAACAACAATGAATATAGTGTCAACTATCAGGGAAGCGGCGGTCTAAGCAATATTTACTTTTCCAATAGCCTTTTGATTACCAAAAATCTGTCGTTGGGTGCTAAGTTTTCTTTTGTATTTGGCAATATTTTCAAGAATGAAATAGCCACTTCTGCACAGGGAAGCAGTGCTTTCAATGTTGAAAACTCCGTTCATATCAAGCAACTCAATGCTGATTTTGGATTAAACTATTTGATCTCACGTCCCAAACACCAATTCAATATCGGGTTGATTTACGACAATGGCACGCACATGAATGGAAATACGGAATCGTCTATATCCAGCAGCGATTTGGACATTATCTATGATGAAATAGAATACACCAATGATTATTTCTTGCCGCAGAAGGTCGGTTTTGGTACTTCTTTTAGAAATCAAAAAATCCTGGTTGGTACCGATATAGAATTTCGGCAATGGAGCAAAGCAACCATAGCTGATGAGCAGGACCTGAACGACACCTGGCGTTATTCGCTAGGGTTGGAGTTTACTCCTGATTTCCAGAGCCAGGAGTTTGCCAAAAGACTGAGTTTTAGAACCGGAGCGTATGTTGAAAATTCATACTTAGATATTGGAAATACTTCTTTTTACAGGTGGGGAATTACGGCCGGGTTGGGAGTTCCCATGCCCAACAGCGGCAGTACCATCAATATTTCTTACCATAGAAAATACAATGGAACGCTAAAGAATGATTTGATTTATGAATCGACCAATGAATTTACGCTGAATGTTTCGATCAGGGAAAGATGGTTTGCCAGAAGTAAGTATCATTGATTTTAAGAAAAAATTTGGTTTGAGTCCACAGTATCTTTAAAGTTTATGTCATTGTATTGTACCGTCACTGCGAGCGAAGCATGACAGTCTTTTGTGGTACTAATTCGTTTTCTCTTAGAGTCTTTTCCCGACGAAGGAGGCCATGTCTGCCGATAGTTAGAGACCTTTCTAGCTTTCATGAAGATTTCTCCTCCATCGAAATGACAAAAAAACGGTAGAGTCATATCAATGGCATCTTAACAAACCATTCTCGTTTCAGTCTTTCAGGACATGGATTGAGGCAAAAAACTGTGGAAAAATCCTCTGTATCTATAAGTATGACGTGTGCAATATGCCTCTAATAAATTGTAAAATAATGAAGTATTCAAATTTGGTATTTGCGCTTATGGCATTGATTTGCTTGAGTTGCAATGTGTCCGGCATTTTACCCAGTCGTTCGGTTGTCGGCATCAATATAGACGGCAGTGACGATGATTGGCCTACTATGACACATGTCAATGTAAGCGAACAAACTACCTATGGCATATACAACGACGATCAATATGTTTATCTACTGCTAAAAACCTATGACAGTGAATTGATCAAAAAATCCGATGATTTCGGGATTACTGTTTGGGTAGATGGCAATGGAGCAAAATCCAAAAACCTAGGCATTGTATATACCAATGCTGCGAAAAGAGAGCTGAACAAAAGAAAAAGTAAATACAACTCAGAAGACAATACTGAGCTGTTATTGGCAAGAAAACCAACAATGATCAAGGGCGTGAGGAAAGTGGGATCGAAATATGAGTTTATTGATGTCTCGGGAGGAAGTCTGAATGCGGCAGTAAGGATCGAGAAAGATAAAACGGAGTTGATATACGAAGCTCGGTTTTCACTCTACTATGTTCAGGAGTTGGCAAAGCAAAAAAACATAGATCAGGGTAAGTTGTCCTTTTTGATAGAAATAGGATCCAGAGGGCTTGGTACTGGAGGTCGTTCCTCAGGGTTTGTGTCATCCGGATTGGGTGTGCGTGGAGGACTTGGAGGCATAGGCGTGTCCATGGGAGGTGGAGCCAACAGGTACTCCTCCAGAATCAACCAGCCTCCCAACGAACTAATTCCACACGAGATTTTTATTCGTTCGATGATGATGGAGTGAAAGAACTCAACACAACCCTCTATAAACTTCATAGCTTTTCGATCAGTTTTAAATATATTTGGAAGGCGGAAACTGAGTGCCAGCCCCTTAGACTAAAGCAACGAAGTTTATGCCGACGTTGTGGAGCATAAGCCCAGAAAAAATCATGAACAATAGAATAAAAAGTTTTTTTGCAATTATCATTTTCCTAACACTAGGAATACTCAACTCTTGTAAAGACGATGATGAACCTGTTTTACTGCCTACTCTGGCAACTCTAGGTGCTAATAATGTAATGCAAACTTCCGCATCTTCAGGTGGATTAATATCTGATGATGGTGGTGGCCTCATCATTGAACGCGGAATTTGCTGGAGTACCTCACAAGATCCAACAATTGATCTATCTACCAAATCGAGTGATGGAGAAAGCGATGGGAGTTATACAAGTCAACTCACGAACCTAACAGCCGGAACTACATATTTTGTTAGAGCTTATTCAACAAATAGTGCTGGAACGGCTTATGGGAATGAGGTTTCATTTGAAACTCTGCCACCAGACACTGAAGGAATTTTGGCAACTTTAGAACTAAGTAACTTAACAGCTACTTCAGCGACAACTGGTGGTTTAATATCGGACGATGGAGGTGCTGAAATTACTGCAAGGGGCGTATGTTGGGATACCAATCCAACTCCGACAACTGAGCTTTCGACCAAATCTTTTGATGGCACATTTGAAAACCCAAATATTAGTAATAGTTCATTTACAGAAGATGGAACTGGTACAGGCGAATTTGAAAGTAACATTACGAATTTAGAGCCAGGAACATTATACTATCTAAGGTCACATGCAGCTAACTCTGAAGGCGTTGCTTATGGAAATCAAGTAAGCTTTGAAACTGAAATAACTACTCCAACAATTACAACTAATGAAGCTACAAATGTAACTTCTTCAACTGCAATAATAAGTGCTATATTGGAGAGCAATGGAGGAAACAATCTTTTAGAAAGTGGAATTTGTTGGAGTACAAATTCAAGCCCGACTATTGATGATACAAAGATAGAAAACGAAAACAATGAATTTCCATTTGACTCTGAACTAACAGGCCTTGATCAAAATACGACCTATTATGTGCGATCTTATGCCGCTAACGATGCAGGGATTAGTTATGGAAATGAGGTGACATTTAAAACATTCCGACTGGATTTAACTAGTAATTTTCTTTTTTACTTCAATGGTTCTAGTAGCAATGACGAGACAGGAAGTAGCTTGGTATTAAATCCAGCAAATACTTCCTTAACCACTGATAGGAATGGTCAAAGTAATGGAGCTCATGGTTTATCAAGATCCAATTCTTATATTGAACTCCCGAGCTGCTTGGATTTACATAATTCTGTCTGGACATTCTCTGTTTGGGTTAAATTGACAGGTGCAGGTGATTACGATGAATTAACTCTACTGGGACATCAAAGTGATAATGTCGGGGGGCCTTGGAGAGATATTTTTGCTTCAATGAAAACTTGGGATTTAGAATCAAATTCTGAATATGCACAGCTAGCATTTGCCAAAGCAGGTAGTTATAACTTAACTAACTCATATTTAAGCAAAAATCAATGGTACCAGATAACAGTTACTCAAAATGAATCCTCAATTGCATTTTTTATCAATGGATCTAAGGTTCATGAAGCTTCTGGAACTTTTAATGATGCATACACTTGTGATCTGCCATATGAAATATCAAGCAAGACCAGATCTAGTCGTAGATTTGATGGTTCCATTTCTGATATTAGATTTTATGAGCGAGATTTAAATATTATTGAAGTTCAAGAATTCTATAATGGAGATCTATAAACGCCCACAACAAACACTAAAATGAATATCCGAATAAGCACTTTGTAAGGGCAATGCAAAAAAGTAACTTCGGTGGTTCTAGTAACTGGAGCGCATACTCATTTTAGTTGAGCGTTGGCAGTAATTAGAAAAATGACGAACAAAATAGATAAGATAGAGGAAAAAGAATATGAAAATGTAGTTGAACTTTGGGAATCTTCAGTTCGAACAACGCATCACTTCCTAAAAGAGGAAGATATTGAATATTTTAAACCACTAATTTTAAATACATATTTAGATGCAGTCGAATTAAGGTGTATAAGGAATAATGACAAAAAAATAATTGGTTTTCTTGGAGTAGCCGACCAAAACTTGGAGATGTTATTTATTCACCCTGAATATAGAGGGAAAAGAATCGGAAAAACGCTATTAGATTATTCAATTGACCACTTAAATGTAACAAAAGTTGATGTAAACGAACAGAATGAACAAGCAGTCGGATTTTACAAACATTGCGGATTTGAAACTATTAAACGCTCTGAATTGGATTCTTCCGGAAAACCTTATCCAACGTTACATATGGAATTAATAAAGTAACTACGGTTCGTTCAACACTGCATTCATGTTCTGCCTATCGGCCACACGAATGCTTAGTTATTAGGCGCTGTGTTTTTCAGTTACAATTTGTCTTTGATTGCTTTTCTCCAAAAATAAATTCCAAAAACACAAGTCACGATAGCAAACATAATTCCGTTTTCACCAAGCCAATGTTCTGTTCCTTCATTTTTTATTGTTAATTCAGGTAATATTTTTTGAATATATACATTGCTTACTGCGTGAAAAATTACTGCTG
>CAXBNB010000257.1:0-6242 GCA_963976505.1 uncultured Reichenbachiellaceae bacterium | reverse complement strand
TGCAAAAAAGAAAGGTTCGATGTAAAAACAGAGTCCTACTCCACTCCAAAATACAAAATAAAGAATGGTCAGTTTTTTATCATAAATGAGGATGACAAGGTGGCATTAAAGGTTTTCGGTAAGCACAATATGCAAAACCTAAATGGTGCGAAAACCCTTCTAGCAAGAATTGGGATCACTGACGACCAATTCTACGAAGCAATAGGCAGTTTTGAGGGTACTCAAAAAAGAAACAACTTATTGGCTAAAAATGATTCCGTTTCAGTTTACGAAGATTTTGCTCATGCCCCCTCTAAATTAAAGGCAACAGTCAATGCATTGAAAGAATTACATCCAGAAAGAAAACTTACCGCCTGTTTTGAATTGCATACTTTCAGTAGCCTAAATAAAGCATTTTTAAAACATTATAAAAACACTTACAATTCTCCAGAAACGGCAATTGTTTTTGTAAATAAAAAAAACCTATCGCAAAAAGATTTGCCGGAGATTAGTCAAGAGGAAATAAGGAAAAATTTCCATAGAGATGATATTTTAGTAATAGACGATGCAGAAGAGTTGTCTTCTCTTCTATCCAAAAAATCATGGAACAATGAAGATTTGATATTTATGAGCTCAGGTAATTTTGATGGGTTGAACATTAAGACACTGGCTCAAACGATCATACGTTGACGCATTTAATTAAATCAGGATTTCCTGAATGAATACATACTTATGCAACTCAAATTAAGAAATCCTTTAGTATTTTTTGACCTAGAAACCACAGGCATCAATACGGCCAAAGACAGAATTGTGGAATTGTCCTTCGTTAAAGTGCTACTCAATGGTGAAACTACCATCAAGACACTGAAGATCAACCCTACCATTCCTATACCCCTTGAAACCAGTTTGATACATGGCATCTACGATAAAGATGTAGTAAACGAACCTACGTTTAAAAGTATAGCTAAAAACTTAGCTGCATTTCTTGAAGGGTGTGATCTGGCAGGATTTAACATCCTAAAATTTGACATTCCAGTACTGGCTGAGGAGTTTCTTAGGGCCGAGGTAGATTTTGACATGAGCAACAGAAAGCTAGTTGATGCTCAGAAAATTTTCCACATGATGGAAAAAAGAACTTTGACAGCCGCATACAAATTCTATTGTGGCAAAGAACTTGAAGGTGCACACGGAGCAGAAGCCGACACCCTGGCCACCTTTGAAGTATTGAAAGCTCAAGTGGAGAAATATGACGGGCAGGACGTAGTTGACAACCTAGGCAAGAAACTAGGAACAATCAGCAACGACATGGCACATCTGCACAACATCACTTCTTCAAACATGGTTGACCTAGCAGGCAGAATCATTAAAAACGGTGAAGGCGTAGAAGTATTTAACTTTGGGAAGCATAGGCTCAAGCCAGTAGAAGATATATTCGCTAAGGAACCCGGGTATTACGATTGGATGATGAAAGGAGATTTTCCTTTAGACACTAAAAAGAAATTGACGGCTATAAAATTGCGTGGGTTCAACAATGGCAATTAAGGATTCTCAAAGTAATTCGTTGAATCTCCCACTCATTTTTTGTTAATTTGTAACAGTTCGACAACTGAACCGTTCAAAAAGCATAGGTCGTGAAATAAAAAATGAACTAATCGGTTATAAAAACAGTTGATTGTAACAGAAAAGGAAAAAAAATGAAGCTCAGAAAATTATACATTTTACCAATCTTATTACTTACTGTAGTTACAGTATTTGCTCAGGAAAAGAAAGCAGAATTTAAAAAAGCACAGGATGACAACTGGCTTGTAGATATAGATGAAGCTTATAAAATTTCTAAGGCAACTGACAAGCCTATTCTTGCCAACTTTACTGGAAGTGATTGGTGTGGATGGTGCAAGAAATTAAGAGCAGAGGTTTTTAACAAACCTGAGTTTAAAAAATGGGCTGAAGAAAATGTCGTCTTGCTAGAACTTGACTTTCCAAGAAGAACGCAGTTACCAGCCCAGCAAACTGATCAAAACAGAGGACTTCAACAGGCTTTTCAGGTACGTGGATTTCCAACTATTTGGGTTTTTTCTCTGGACAAACCGGATGAAGCTAAAAACTATGCCATAACAGCGTATGGTAAAACTGGATATCTGAGTGGTGGTGCGTCTAACTTCACAAAAGAAGTTGACAAAATGATTTCAAATAAAACTGCTTCAAAATAAGGAAGTTCTTAGCGAATGTAAATTCGTCAATCTTTGATGGATTTTTCTATCTGCTTCACTCCTCCCATTTTTCTAAATTCAGTTTTTCTAGATAAATCTATTGCCAGCAATATCATGGCAATGAAAAACACAGCTGCAATAACCAAAAATATTTTCTTAGACTTTTTCAACTCTTTGTAGTTTACAAAACAATAATTTGTGAAATTTACATGGAACCCAGATGACAGGCTGACAAGAGGTCATTTCACAATATAAACAGCTCCTTTTAACGTCAAATTCAACTGTCGGCATAGTTTTCAAATCAGACACTTTTAAAATCTGACACAAATATCACAATCCCATGAATGCGGATCAAGTAGATGGCCAAAGAAAAATAATTCATATTGACATGGATGCATTTTTCGCTTCTGTGGAACAACGAGACAACCCTGATCTCAACGGGAAACCAGTAGCAGTTGGAGGAAGCAGGCAGAGAGGTGTCGTAGCTGCGGCTTCCTATGAAGCCAGAAGATACGGAGTACATTCAGCACTTGCCTCAGTCACTGCCTACCGAAGATGTCCAAATATCATCTTTGTGCCACCAAGGTTTGAGGTATATAAAGAAGTATCCGAACAAATCAGGGAAATATTTTTGGACTATACCGATTTGGTTGAACCCCTCTCCTTAGATGAAGCATACCTCGACGTAACCAGCAACAAAAAAGGCATGCCATCTGCCACTATTATTGCCAAAGAGATAAGAGCCAGAATAAAAGAAACCACCAATCTCACCGCTTCAGCTGGTATTTCCATCAATAAATTCTTAGCTAAGACTGCATCAGATATCAATAAACCAGACGGACTTACATTGATAAAACCTGACGAAGCTGTCGATTTCATTGAGAAATTGAAAATTGAAAAGTTTCATGGCATAGGAAAAGTTACGGCTAAAAAAATGAGTAGAATGGGAATCCACTGCGGTTTGGATCTAAAAGACAAATCCCTACAATTCTTACAAACTAATTTCGGAAAAACCGGCAAGTACTATTACAATATTGCTAGGGCTATTGATGAAAGAGAAGTCAATCCAAATAGAATTCGTA
This sequence comes from uncultured Reichenbachiellaceae bacterium, assembly GCA_963976505.1. Classification (GTDB taxonomy): domain Bacteria; phylum Bacteroidota; class Bacteroidia; order Cytophagales; family Cyclobacteriaceae; genus CAXBNB01. The sequence goes on along the minus strand of CAXBNB010000257.1, from coordinate 2,971 downwards.
AATCAGTGAGTGTAGAAAACACCTTCGATTACGATATTGTTACTGCTCAAGATATTGTTCAAGAATTGGAGGTACTATCGCATTCACTTTTTTCCAGGATAGAAAAATCAAAATCGTACGGAAGAACGCTAACAATAAAATTCAAATTTGACGACTTCACCCAGATTACACGCAGCAAAACGTCTTTTGATTTCCTCAAATCAAAAGAAAGCATCATCAAGTTGATGAAAGAAATAGTCGAGACTGAAGTGCAAGGGTTTAACCCCATACGCCTACTCGGGATTGGTGTTTCTAATCTGGAGCAGGAAGGAGAAGAACACTATATACAACTTACACTTGATTTCTGATCAAACCATAGATTGCAAATTAAAAATATCGGATTTAGTGGTAATGATAAATGCTTTGGATTCAGTAAGAACAATGGGTGTTTTTAGAAGCTCAGGGTGTTGATGAAATAGCTTGATATAATCATCTTCCTTAAAATGATCAATTTGAGATTCAAATCGATTCATAAAGTTGGATTCCGCAATAATCAAGTCTTTAGAGTCCAGTTTCAACCTTAAAATCAGGTCCTTGATAAATGAAATACTCAGGCTCACTTTTGACGTATCGTATTTTTTGATTTGACCACTCAAAACATTCATATAAGCCAGTGTTTCCTTACTGAAATTATCCTCTCCATTGTACACTATAGTCATTTTACTAATTGCAGTCATCTGGCTTATCTATTTACTTTTTCAAACATTTCAAAATTAAAAAGAGTTAGTATTACCAACATTGACATCTATCAATCGGAATATTTTTTTTACATGACTTTAATCACATTTTAGCAGAGTACGTCCAATAAAAAAATAGAGATTTTCATTTTTTATCGCTTGATACTTTGGGATGAATTGAATAAAAATTCATCTTTGTAAAACAAAAAATGAAAGCACAATAATTATGGAGATTAAAGGAAAGTTGATAGAAAAATCAGAAACTGCAAACGTCACAGCATCATTTAAAAAAAGGGAATTTGTACTCGAATACGCAGAGAATCCTCAGTATCCAGAGTTTGTAAAATTCGAATTAATTCAAGATAAATGCGATCTGTTAGACGGATTCAACAATGGTCAGGAAATCAATGTTGCCTTTAATTTGAAAGGAAGAAAATGGACTGACCCACAAGGAGTCGTGAAATATTTCAACTCTCTACAAGCATGGAAACTTTCTGCCGCACATGATATTGCAACTAAACCTACTTCAAAAGCCTCTGCTGAACCTGAAGCACTGACTGGTCAATCAGAACCAGAATGGCTCCAAAGCACAAGTGGCGCTGAGGGAGATGACTTGCCTTTCTAAAGTGTGTCTCATTTAATGTTCAAAAAAACACTAACTTTTTAAAGTTAAAGTCGATCAAACAAAATTTTATTGCTATTTTGATATGGAAATAGCAATAAAATTTATAGAATTAAAGCATCAACCAACAACACCCATTAACATATAATTATTGGCTATGAATGTAAACAAACCCCGAGTAGTAAAAGATTTTGAAAAATTAGACGAATCGATTCGCGAGCAAATTAAACTGGTATATCCAGAAGGATTTGTTGACAACCTCATCTCGTATGTCAACAAAGACGGCCAAAAAGTAAGTGCATTGCCATTAGAAACAGATGATTTCTACTTCTTGGTAAGGATGACAACTAAGCAAGCTGCTCAAATTATAGACGAAGACGATGATTTTGACGATGATGGCATCTTAAAATCAGACGTAAAAGAAGATTATGAAAACAAATATTCAGATTTGGACTACTTATCAGACAGCAATGATGATGATAGTGATGATGATGAAGACGATGATTACAATTGAAGCGTCATCGTGTTGTTTTAATTCTTTTCTCCTTCTCAAACCGATCCATAGCCAATTCTATCAGTTCGCTGATCAATTGGCTATAAGGAACTCCACTTGCTTCCCATAATTTAGGATACATACTGATTTTTGTAAATCCCGGTATCGTATTTATTTCATTGACAATAATCCTGTTGTCAGCAGTAAAAAATACATCAACTCTAGCAAACCCTTCGCAAGACAGCACCTTGAACGTACGAATGGCTATGTCTTGTATCTGGGCTTGCATAGCAGGGTCTACTTGTGCTGGAATATCTATTCGAAAACCAGAAGCATCAATATATTTGGCATCATAGGAATAAAAAGAATCGCTAAAACTAATCTCCCCCACTACAGAAGCTTTGGGATGTTCGTTTCCCAAAACAGCACATTCAATCTCTCTTCCTGCTATAAATTCTTCAATAATAATTTTATTATCATATTCAAAAGCTTCTTTTACCGCTTTGATATATTCGGCTTCTGTATCAGCTCTATTGATACCCACAGATGACCCCAAATTGGCTGGCTTAACAAAACAAGGCAATCCTAATTCGGCTTCTATGTCGCCAAATGAAGGAATAGCATCTTCAATTTTTAGTGTTACAAATTTCCCAATTGGCAATCCAGAGTCTCTCAACAGCCGTTTCATCACATCCTTGTCCATGCCTACAGCAGATCCCAATACCCCTGCCCCAACAAATGGAATGTTCGCTAGCTTCAACAAGCCCTGAATGGTCCCATCTTCACCAAAAGGCCCGTGCAAAATGGGAAATACTACATCAATTTTTCGGTCAAAAGCAGCATTACTGAAATTCGATATTTTCCCACTGCTTTGAGGAATTAATGCCACTTCATCGCTTTCTGGGTTGAGGCTAATGGCTGCATCGTCATCACTATTTAATAATATAGAAGTCTTCTCATTGAGAAGCCAGTTACCCCCTTTGTCTATACCAATCAGAATGGGATTGAATCGCTCCTTGTCTATGGCTTCAATAACATTTTTAGCCGATTTAAGAGATATTTCATGTTCGGCAGATTTACCTCCAAACAACAGCGCTACATTAATTTTCTTCTTTTCCATATTCTCATTCAAATATAACA
>CAXBNB010000256.1:0-6248 GCA_963976505.1 uncultured Reichenbachiellaceae bacterium | reverse complement strand
CATCATCCACTTCCCACAGACTAGTCACTATGGCCTGGGCACCTGCCACCTGAAATGCCCGTTGCAATCCATATACTCCCTCTCCTGCCTTCATGTCACCAAGTCCTGTTTCGCATGCACTCAACACCACTAGATCGGTTTGATCTAGTTGGAAACCCATGGCTTCATAAGCAGTCAACAATCCATCCTCTTCGTCATTTTTAGCATTTTTTAAATAGTCAAATTGTCCGGGTACTCCTGTAGGTTCCGCCAAAATAAGCCCAGACCTCAACAAGGGGTTTACCACCACTTTTTCAATGTCTTCACCAAAAGCCTTTTTGTTTTTTGTGTCATTGTCCGGCATGAAATACCCATGTGTGGAAATGTGAAGAATCCCAGGATTCTTGATAGACTCCTTAAGGACTTTCTCTGAAGCGAACTTCTCCGTCAAGACCTTGGAGTTGTAAGCTCCTCCCTTCAGTACCTCATGTATCGATTCCACCTCCACTTTAGTACCCGGTAGCGCTGCATACAATTCCGTTCCATAATACGGATCTCCGAGCAACACCACATTCTTATTCCTTTTCTCTGAATTTGATTCTGTTAATTTTCGAGTAGAAGAAACAAATTCTATAGATAAATCAGCAATCACCGACTCTCCTGATGGTTTCATCAAAGTATTCACATTCATTTGATTGTAAATGCCATCCTGAGAAAGGTATATTTTCTTTGTAGCTCCTAGATTAGAAGCAATCGGATTCCAATAAGCATCATAGGAGACTTCATCTTTTACTTTCAGTTTAATCGAATTTCTATACAGTTTAAAGTTCCTGCCTTCAAGGTTGCCTCCATCGGGGATGTGAGCCAACTTTGGAGTTACACTGTTCTTATTGAGAATGAGGGCAGCATATTCCGTTTTTCCTACAAACTTCTTGTCGTAAAGGTCTATTCTGATGATCTCTATGGCTGCTTCATCTGCAGCGAGTGCAGATTGAATACTTTTAGTTGAATAATCTTGCTTGTAGCTTTGAGAAAAGTTTTCAGAAAGCCCCTTCAATTCTTTCTCAACGTCATTTACCTTATTGGAAAACTTCAACAAATTGACTCCCAAAGAATAAACAGACTTCTTAGGCATGGCATTGTATTTCGCCAACTCTTCTTTCATCGTAAGCCAGTCTTGGTATTTACTTTTCAAGACCTCATCATCGGAAGACAAAAAAGCTTGCTTCAGTTTCACGGATTCGCTTAACAGCAATCCTTTAGTTGCCAGGTGTAGGTCGTACATGTTTGCAGTAAGCTCAGGTGATTTTACATGATTGGCGAGTACGAATGAATAATACTTCATCAAAAAACTCCTAGAACGATCCCAAAACTTTGTTTTGTTTTCTTCGCTCATTGCTGGGAAATAGTTGATCACCTGATCATTAATTCCATCAGTCAATAATTTAAACTCGGTAGTAGCTTCTGCAATTTTACCTGTTTCCCAGTAAGTCAAAGCAAGTGTTTCGAGGGTATTGATATACTCAGGATGGTATTTACCTAAAATATAGCCTTGTACTTGTTTTGCCTTTTGCAAAATCTTTTGTCCTTCATTATAATCTCCTATCGTATAATAGTAAAGTCCGAGGTTTCCGATGATGCCTGCTGTCGTAGGATGGTTCTCACCATATTGTTTTTTATAAATATCCAAAGCAGTTTTTAACAATGATTCTACTTCTTTGGTTTTCCCTATTTCCAAATACAAAGCCGCAAGGTTGTTTAATGTCCTTGCATATTGTGAGCTCTTTTTACCAAATCTCTTTTCTTTGACCTCCTTAATATTGAGCAGTAAAGCTTCTGCCTTGTCATAATTTTTCAGTTCCTGGTTGATCAAAGTTGAATTGAGCAGGAAAGTCAAAAAATCCTTGGACTTGTCTCCCGTGTATTTATCGGCAATACTGATGGCCTTATTACTGGTTTTACCAGCAGTTGCTGTTTGTCCCAAAACCAATTGCAAGGTGCTTAAGTTGTTGAGTACTACAGCATGTTCCATGGAGTTCAACTTTCCGATCTTTTCCAGTAGTTCAAGACATTGGTCAAACAGTTTACTTGATTCCACATACATTCCCATATCACGATATAGGGATGCAAGGCTATTGATAGAAGAAATAGTAGCCATGTTTTCTAATCCAAAGCGTTTCTCTCTTATTTCATAAGCCCATAATGCATACTTTTCGGATTTTTTAAACAATCCAAGGTGGTGATAAACAATTCCTAGGTCATTTGTCCCCCGTGCAAAAGCATGAATTTGAGCCTCATCAAACCTTTCTTCCTCTCCATATTTCACAGAGCCTATCATGTCATCCAGTTGTTTTTTGATCATCCAAGTCTGACCAAACCTGAAGTTTTTCTCACAAAAAATCACATCCGTCATCATACGACCAGAAAGTGTCTCGCTCTTTTCTGAATTGCGTGCAAGTCCCAAATCAGCATACATCGCTACATTCTGGCCATCGAGTAGGGCAAAACTGAAATTCTTAAGATCATTTTTTTGAAGTCCGCTCATCTGAGCGGTGCAGTGAATACTAGTGAGGAGGCAAAATATCAGTAAACCGTTCTTATTCATAGAAATATTTGGTAAATGCACGACTAAGATAGTATATTCAAGTTTGGTAATAAAAGACACAACACAAACTACACATGAAATTTTTTGTACTTACTTTACTTTTGAGCATCCCTTCCATTGCCTTTTGTCAATACAAAACACAATCTTCTATGACCTCAGGGAAGAAGCAGATCACTACTACCCAATATGACGATGGGTATGTAATACTCAACACAGGAGACCGCAAAGAAGGCAAGCTACAATTGAAGGTCGTCAACAATGACACGACAGAAATCAGGATGAAATTTGAAGATAAGTCAAAGGCTAAGTATAGCAGGTATGATGTGAGTGAATTTGGTTTGAACAGCATGACCACCGATGATCTCAGAGAAGCTAAAAACCCAGTCAAAAATTTTCAACCTGGATACCTCATATTAGAATCAGGTGATAAAGTAGAAGGAAAAATCGCTTGTAGAAACGCAGAAGATGAAATCAATCAGGGTTTTGTTAAAACAAAAATCATGGTAGAAAATGATAATGGAGAGGTAACTGTCTATAACCCTGAGGATTTGAAGCTTGCTTTTCAATCCATAGATGGTATGGATGTGATACATGAGAAATACAAAACCGTAATGGTAGAAAGGCTGCTGACCGGTGAATTTATCGTAATGCGCAATCCGTTTCCCACCACCAAAAATGAATTTGCAAGTGCGTTGGCTGAATCTGCCAAAGACGACCTCAATGAAGAACTCGTAAAAGAAAGTTTCAAGGCAGGAAATGACCTAAAGGAAATAAAAGAAAACTATGAATCGATAGATGGCGCAGAAATCAATATTTACCAAAAAGAGTATTTGGTGAAATCATCAGAAATGGAAGATTATCAAATCTTAACCAAGAAAAATTACAAAGACTGGGCTAGAGATGTCTTTCAAGGTTGCAGCGATGACAACTCTCATTTAAAGTACAACAACATCGAAGAAGCATTGGCATTTTACAATCAGAACTGTGCGAATTAAGTAGAAATACCAAGACATAAAAAAGTCCATCCTGATATCAGGATGGACTTTTTATTTACACCTCTCTGGATGTTAATTATCCGATAGCTACTCTTTTAAAAACAGTAACAGTAAGTCCTTTGCTCACACCATCAAGGTATTGAGAGATGCTTACAGAATTGTCTTTCACAAAAGCTTGCGCCAATAGTGTATTTTCTTTGTAGAATTTGTTCAATTTTCCAAGTGCAATTTTTTCTAGCATTTGCTCAGGTTTTCCTTCTGCTCTAGCTTGCTCTTTTCCTATTTCAATTTCTTTTTGTACTACAGTAGCATCAACTCCGTCCTTATCTACTGCGATAGGGCTCATTGCTGCAATCTGCATTGCTACATCTTTACCAGCTTCGATTACATCAGTACCACTAGTGTTTGACAACCCAACCAATACGCCCAATTTACTTCCAGCGTGGATGTAAGGCACAACAGCTTCTGCAGTCATAGTCTCGTAAGCAGTGATTTCTAGTTTCTCACCGATTTTACCAATGTTTTCAACGATCTTTTCACCCAAAGTGATGTCACCTGCAGGCAATGCCTTCAACGCATCAATATCAGCTGGTCTGTTCGTATAAGCAGCTTCAAGTATCTCATTTCCTAGCGCATTGAAATCATCATTCTTAGCAACAAAATCAGTTTCACAAGTGAAAGCAATCAAAATACCTTCAGTCTGATCATCATTTGTTTTAACCAAAACAATGCCTTCAGTGGTTTCTCTGTCTGATCTAGAAGCACTTACTTTTTGACCTTTTTTTCTAAGCAATTCGATTGCTTTGTCATAATCACCCTCTGCCTCTACCAATGCTTTTTTACAATCCATCATCCCAGCACCTGTCATTTGTCTTAGCTGGTTTACTTCTTTTGCGGTAATTGCCATTTTACTGTATTTTATTTTTTTAGTTTCTTTTAAAAAAAATTGAACACCAAAATAAATTAATGTTCAATTTTAAAATTATTATATATATCGTATTGCCTTAATCGGCAGTTTCAACAGCTTTTTCGTCTGCTTTCTTCTTAGCTGCTATCTCCTCTTTCTCCTTAGCATCGTCCTTGTCTTTCTTCCTCTCGTTCAATCCTTCTTCGATAGCTTGACCTATGTGCTTCACGATCAAATCAATTGCTTTGAAAGCATCATCATTTGATGGTATTGGAAAATCAACCTGATTAGGATCAGAGTTGGTATCCACCATAGCAAATACAGGAATGTTCAATTTGTGAGCTTCTTTGATTGCAATGTGCTCTCTTTTGATATCCACTACAAAAAGTGCAGCTGGCAATCTTGTAAGATCCACGATTCCACCAAGTACTCTTTCCAACTTGATTTTCTCCCTGCTGATCATCAATCTTTCTCTCTTCGCAAGATTTTTGTAAGAATCTTCTTTCAACATCTTGTCCATAGAAGAAAGCTTCTTCAATGATTTTCTGATCGTAGCAAAGTTTGTCAACATACCACCAAGCCATCTGTCAGTCACGTAAGGCATTCTGTGCTTTTGCGCTTCAGCCGTTACGATTTCCCTAGCTTGCTTTTTTGTTGCTACAAACATTACTTTTCTTCCAGATTTTACAATCTGCTTAATTGCATTTGATGCTTCGTCGAGGCAATTAAGGGTTTTATAAAGATCTATGATATGGATACCATTCTTTTCCATGAAAATGAATGGTGCCATTCTTGGATCCCACTTTCTCGTTAAGTGTCCGAAATGGACACCAGCATCAAGTAAGTCTTTGTGCTCTATTTTAGCCATTAAAATATAATTATATAAATTTGATTAACGCTTACTAAACTGGAATTTTCTCCTTGCTTTTCTTCTACCGTATTTCTTCCTTTCCACCATTCTTGGATCTCTTGTCAAGAATCCTTCTTTTTTCACAGCAGGTCTAAATTCAGGATTCACTTCGATAAGTGCCCTTGCAATAGCCAATCTGATTGCTTCAGCTTGACCTTTATATCCACCGCCACCAACTACAAGTTTCATGTCGTAATTACCATCTTCTTCGACAACAACCAAAGGTTGCTTTACGATGGTTTGATATATTTCAAATGGGAAATAATCATCAAGACTTCTGTTGTTGATTTTTATTTCTCCTTTACCTGCCTGCATGTATAATCTTGCAACAGAGGTTTTTCTTCTTCCGATAGTGTTTACTACGTCCATACAGGTTATATATTAATTGCTTTTGGTTGCTGTGCTTCATGAGGATGTTCATTTCCTTCATACACATACAGATTTTTATAAATAGCTCTTCCCAACCTACTTTTTGGTAGCATACCTCTTACGGCTCTTTCTACCAATATGGTTGATGACTTTCTAGTCATTACTTCTTTTGGAGTTTGTCGCTTTTGACCTCCAGGGTAGCCAGTATGAGAAATGTAAACCTTATCAGTCCATTTCTTCCCTGTCAATTTTACCTTGTCAGAGTTGACAACAATTACATTGTCACCACAATCTACATTTGGAGTATAACCTGGTTTGTATTTACCACGAATCACTTTTGCGATTTCGCTGGCTAACCTTCCCAGAACTTTTCCTTCAGCATCTACAACAACCCAGCCTTTAACAACTGTTGCTTTATTTAACGATGCAGTTTTATAACTTAATGAATCCACTATACTTTGTATTGAATTTTAAACAAAATCA
>CAXBNB010000255.1:0-6267 GCA_963976505.1 uncultured Reichenbachiellaceae bacterium | reverse complement strand
TCTGGGCAATGTTGGTCCTGGTATTGGAAGCGTCGGTCCAGTAGATAATTTTGCTAATTTGCCCGTTCCAGGCAAGTGGTTTTTAGCTTTTTTGATGCTTTTAGGAAGACTTGAATTATTTACAGTATTAATGCTTCTAACTCCTTATTTTTGGAGAAAATTGTAGTGATCTCATGGCTTCCATGTAAAACTTCTAGCCAATGCCTGATTGAATTATTGGCGACTTTAAAATAAAGAAATATGACAATGCTAAATTTTATCATCTGGAGTGCTGACCCTATTATATTCAAGATTCCCCTACTGGGAGGAAATGAGCACCCAATAGTGTGGTATGGTTTGCTCTTTGCCTTAGGATTTATTGTCAGTCAGCAATTCATGCTATGGTTTTTTAAAGCCGAAGGAAAAAATGTAAAAGATGTTGACCAACTCACCATGTACATGGTGGTGGCAGTTATAGTTGGCGCTCGATTGGGACACTGTTTATTTTACAACCCTGCTCATTACCTTGCCAATCCATTAGAGATCTTGAAAATATGGGAAGGTGGTCTAGCCAGTCATGGCGGTGCTATCGGAATATTAGTTGCTCTATACCTCTACAGTAGAAAAAAAGCCGATCAAAGCTATATATGGGTGCTTGATAAGGTGGCGTTAGTGGTTTGCTTGGTGGGATTATTTATACGTTTTGGTAATTTTATGAATTCTGAAATTATTGGCTTGCCAACAGATTCAGAATATGGGGTTGTATTTGCCCGAAATGCTGAAGAATTGTTCCTGGATTCTAAAAGGGGAATTGAAGAAGTTAACTTTTCAAAAGGAGGGGAGGCAAAAAGTGATGGCCCGGGTCATGTTCCTGTTACCATTCAATTGAAGTTTGAGAAAGGCATAGAACTCACCGAGCAAGAAGCGGTTTCATTTATTGGTATGAACATTAAATCAGCGTTCATGAGGTATTCCACTTTAAGTGAACACTTTTATCAGGATGCCAGCCAACCTTTGAATTATAAATTGTACAAAGAAAGAGGTATTCAGTATGTGGATATTTATGCGTTGGGGATTCCCAGGCATCCGGCTCAACTGTACGAATCTGTCTATTGCTTGTTTATTTTCCTTTTACTACTCCATATTTGGTACCATTATCGCAATCGATTTGCCGATGGGTTTATCTTTAGTATTATGATGATTGTCCTCTGGTCTGCACGATTTGTTGATGAAATGTTCAAGGAAAATCAAGAAGCATTTGAGGATTCTCTGGCACTCAATATGGGTCAAATGCTCAGTATTCCTATGATAGCTATTGGAGTCATTATGTTGATTATTACTTTGAAAAAGGGGAAACCTGAATTGAAGTAATTGTTAATTAAAGATGGCTTAGAAAGGATCCTTTGAGCATTATGTTCGAGTAAATTAATTTTTCTAGTATGTATTGCTGGTATCTTATTTTCAGGCTTGCAATTCATAAATATTTATTTTTTCTGATAGTTTCATCAATTCAACTTACCTTTGATTGATTCAAAACTTAAACCTGTACAAAGTTGAGCTTCGAAGTTAAACTGCCTCTTTTTGAAGGTCCCTTCGACCTGTTGCTTTTCTTCATTCAAAGGGATGAACTGGATATTCACGACATTCCAATTTCGAAGATTACCCAAGACTTTTTAGGATACATTCACCAATTGGAAAAGATGAATGTAGAAGTGGCTAGTGAGTTTATCCTAGTCGCGGCTACTCTTATGCGGATAAAAGCAAAAATGTTGTTGCCTCGTCCTGTTATCAATGAATTAGGAGAAGAGATTGATCCTAGAGATGAGCTGGTGAAGCACTTATTAGAATACAAAAAATATAAATCTGTGATTGCGGAATTGTCTCAGTTGGAGTCTGATAGACTGGACAGAGAGAAGAGAGGAAATGTAGTCAAAGAAATAAAACAGCTCTCAGAAGTATCCAATGTAGAGTCTGAGTTGCAGGACCTTGATTTGTACAAACTTTTGAAGGTATATCAAAAGGTTTTGGACCGATATGAAAACCAACAAAACAAGCCTGTACATCATGTAGTTCAGTACCCCTATACCATATCAGACCAAAAGATTTTCATTCTAAATATACTGAATACAAGTGAAAAACTTTCATTTGAAGAAGTGATCCAAACCAAACCTGAAAAGATTGCCGTTGTTTATAATTTTCTCGCCATTCTTGAATTGCTTCAATTGGGAATGATCACCATCCATTTGGGTGAAGGCTTCAATAACTTTTGGATTGAAAAGTTAGAGGGAGTAGCAGTTGACTAATCGATAGAAGTGCTAAGAAAGGTTTAAAGTAAAAAAAGCCCTGACGAATCAGGGCTAATTACACTTTTGTGTTTGAATTTTTTATAATTTTTCTAGCTCAGAAAAGAAAAACGAACCTTCTATTGCCGCATTTTCATCAGAGTCTGAACCGTGAACTGCATTGGCTTCAATAGATTTTGCATACAATTTCCTGATTGTTCCATCAGCTGCATCAGCTGGATTAGTAGCTCCAATTAATTTTCTAAAATCAGCTACCGCATTGTCTTTCTCTAGTATCATGGCAATAATAGCACCTGAAGACATGTATTTACACAAGTCATTGTAAAAAGGACGTTCCTTATGCACGGCATAAAATCCTCCAGCATTTTCTGCTGAAAGCTGGATCAACTTCATTGCTTTGATTGAAAAACCTGCTTCTTCCATCATTTTTATAATAGCTCCTGAGTTTCCTGCAGCAAATGCATCAGGTTTGATCATTGTGAATGTTTTGTTTCCTGTCATCTGAATTTTCGGTCTTAAATTTTAAAATCGAGCAAAGCTAAATGTAATCATTTAGGATATGAAAGAAACTGCTATTATTATCCTCTAACCATCGTTTTGTTTTGCCATATATTATACACACTTTTGCACCTGCTTTTTACAAAATTAATGCAAAATCTCGCAGCGTTTAAAGATTTAATCAGCCTACCGAAGCGGGTAGTAATTACTACACACGTAAAACCTGATGCGGATGCTTTGGGTTCTTCACTTGGATTGGCTGGCTTTCTTCAGAAATCAGGTCATCAGGTTACGGTAATTACACCTACCGACTACCCCGAATTTCTCCATTGGATGGATGGAAATAAGGATGTATTGGTCTATAATGAAGGGAATGAAGAAAAATCTGCCTATCTGGTAGAAAATGCTGATATCATTTTTTGTCTTGATTTCTCGAGCTTGGACAGGATAGAAGATTTGGGTGAATTGGTTAGAAAGTCTGAAGCTCAAAAGGTGTTGATTGATCACCATTTGGAGCCAGAAGATTTTGCCGACTATGTACTTTGGTCTACAGAGGCTGCTGCGGCAGCAGAGTTGGTATATGACCTGATCGACATGTTAGGAGAGAAGGAAAAAATCACAATTGGTATAGCAGATGCGTTATATGCCGGATTGATGACAGATACTGGAAATTTCAGGCATCCATCTACCACTCCAAAAGTGCATCATATTGTGGCTGAGTTAATAGAAATAGGAGCAGATGTATCCAAGGTAGCCAACCTTATTTATGACAATTATTCACTCCAACGTCTAAAACTAATGGGTTTTGCCCTGTCTGAAAGACTTGAAGTGATAGAAGAATACAACACTGCCTTTTTTGCCATCAGCAAGGAAGATCAGGAACGTTTTAATTATCAAACAGGCGATACTGAAGGGTTGGTGAATTATGGACTGTCTATAAAGGGAGTGAATATGGCTGCTTTTATGAGAGAAAGTGACGGGAAAATAAAGATGTCATTTAGATCCATCGGTGATTTTTCTGTAAGGAAATTTGCCAGTGAACACTTCAATGGAGGTGGTCATAAAAATGCTGCAGGCGGTGTGTCTTGCGAAAGCCTGGAAGCAACAGTAGAAAAATTTAAAAAATCATTAACAAAACATTCTAAAGAATTAAAAACATGAAAATTAAGATGATGAGTTTGGTATTAGCTGTTTTGCTAATAGAGTCATGTGAGCCTAAAAAAGAAACGGCAACCACTGCATCAGGCGTTGAAGTAGAGTTTATCAATAAAACTGAAGGCAGAACTAAAAACGAAAGTGACTTTTTGTTTTTTAACATGAAATATACAACTGAATCTGATAGTGTATTGTTTGACACTAGCGAAAGAGGAGGAGCAGTACCTATTTCTTATAACGAGGAGCAATGGAAAAGTTCAGGTATTATATATGAAGCATTTACATTTAGTGTTCCTGCTGTCGATTTATTTGAAAAGACATTCAGAGCACCAATGCCTGAAGGTTTGGGTAAAGAAAGTAACATCAAATTTTATGTAGGACTTGAAAAAATCAGGACTAAAGAAGAGTTGGATGCAGAGATCATAGCTGCGGCTGAAGGACAGATTAAAATTGACGTAGATATTATCGACAAGCATTTAGCTGATAATGGCATTGAAGCAATGACTACAGAGTCAGGATTGAGATATGTAATAACGGCACAAGGAACAGGTCCAAATGCTGCTGCAGGGCAAAATATTGACGTACATTATAATGGTACCCTACTTGATGGAACTAAATTTGACTCTTCTTATGACAGAGGTCAACCATTTAATTTCGTTTTAGGACAAGGCGGTGTAATTAGAGGATGGGACGAAGGATTTGCTTTGCTTAACAAAGGCACTAAGGCAACTTTGTACATCCCAAGTTCATTAGCATATGGAAGCCAAGCAAGAAGTGCAGAAATAAAACCTAATTCAATATTGAAATTTGAAGTAGAACTACTGGATATTAAATAATCAGTTGTTTGTAGTTCTGAATCAATTTAGATATAAAAATGAAATTTCAATCGGTAATTAAGGGAGTGTGTTGTTTGACTGTTGCGGCAATGTTATGGTCTTGTGGGGGTGACCCTGATTTGAGTGCTGAAGAGCAGTTCGCTTTAGATAACGAGAAAATCGATGCTTACATTGCAACGAACAATTTACAAAATGTTATCACAACTAACTCTGGCCTTAGATATGTAATTATTGAAGAAGGTTCTGGGAATTTCCCTGTAATAGAGGAACTGGTAGTGGTCCACTACAAAGGAAGTTTATTGGATGGCAATACTTTTGACACATCCTATGACCGAGGTGTGCCATTTACTTATCCTTTTGGTGTGGGACAAGTAATCCCGGGATTTGATCAAGGAGTTCAGGTTATTAGTGAAGAAGCCACCGGAATTGTCATAATACCATCTTATTTAGCCTATGGATCATCTGGGAGTGGTTCTATTGGTGCCAATGAAGTGTTGGTGTTTGAGATTGAAGTATTAAGTGATGCTCAGATTTTGGAGATTGACTTAGAAAAAATTGACGAATATATTGACTCCAAGTCGTTGACGGATGTAGTTGAAACGGCTTCAGGACTGAATTATGTAATCACCGAAGCTGGCACTGGAGACAATGCCAAAGAAGGGGACGACATAGCTTTGAAGTATAAAGGATATCGACTTGATGGGACAGTGTTTGACGAAACTACAACCGGAACATTTGATTATACAATAGGAGAATTAGGATTGATAGATGGTTGGGAAGAAGCGGTGTTTTTGCTTAATGAAGGAGCCCAAGGCACATTTATTCTACCATCGAGTATTGGGTATGGAAAGTCCGGTTATCAGGCTATTGATCCAAACGAAGTGTTGATTTTCGAATTAGAGTTGGTAAGCATTAATTAAGAAATTGAATATGAAATCATTCTGTAGAAAAATAAAGGATTTGTTTTTTGTAGCGAGTATTGCTTCATTGTCAATATTTATTGCTTGTTCAGGAAGTGATCGTGATTTGGATAATCCAGCCTTAATTACTGCTGATTCTTTACGTCAAAGTGGAATAGACAATGATTCCATTGAATGGTACATCACTGAATACGGAATTGAAAATGTAATTAGTGAAGAAACAGGAATTAGATATGCCCTAATAAAAGAGGGCAATGGCGAAGTACCTGATTACAACGATATAGTATCGGTTGAATATACAGGGAAGTTTCTTAATAATAAAGTTTTTGATACCACGATTGAAGATGTGGCTATAGCTGCTGAAATTGATGCAGCTGGAAGGGTTTATACTCCTATGAGATTTAATTTCACACAAGATGGGAGTGGGATTAGCAGCTCGTTTTTAGCTCAGTTTAAAGTCGGGTTAAATAAGATATTGTCTATGACAGATGATAATAATGTCCGAATTTTTTCTAAAGGCAGTAAAGCGCTACTATTTATGCCATCTGCTGTAGGCTATGGTGTTAGAGGTGATCA
>CAXBNB010000254.1:0-6270 GCA_963976505.1 uncultured Reichenbachiellaceae bacterium | reverse complement strand
GATTGTGTTTCATTGGCACTTGGTGGATGATCAAGGATGGAGAATTGAAATAAAAAAGTATCCGTTACTTACAGAAATAGGGTCGAAAAGGAAAAGTACTCAGGTGGGACCTTTGAAATGGAAAAGCCCGATTCAATCAGGAGAGCCACATGAAGGATTTTATACCCAGGAAGAAATCAAAGAAATCGTAAAATATGCTTCAGAAAGGCAAATAACCATAGTGCCAGAAATAGAAATGCCGGGTCATTCTAGTGCTGCCATAGCCTCCTATACTTGGCTCGGGACGAATAAGCAAGACATTGAAGTGCCTATAAAGTTTGGTGTAGGCCCGGATGTATATGATGTGAGTGATCCGAAAGTTTATCAATTTTTAACCGATGTACTTGACGAAGTAATGGCTCTGTTTCCTTCTAAAGTAATACATATCGGTGGAGACGAAGTGAGATACAATCATTGGAAATCCTCTGAATCGGTTCAGGCTTATATGAAAGAAAAAGGGTTGGCAACACCAGCTGAATTGCAGGTTTATTTTACCAACAACATCTCTCAATACTTAAAAAGTAAAGGAAGAAGAATGATGGGATGGAATGAAATCATGGGACACAATGTCCATGATTTTCAAGATGCTTCCGATACTGAGTCAACCCAACAACTGGCTCAGGAAACAGTGGTTCATTTTTGGAAAGGAGATGTAACACTAGCCAATCAGGCAGCTAGTAGTGGTTATGACATAGTCAATTCTTTGCATTCATCTACTTACCTGGATTACGATTACAAGAGTATTTCTTTGTTGAAAGCTTATGAATTCGACCCTATACCTGCTGGATTGGATCCAAAATACCACAACAAAGTGATAGGAACGGGTTGTCAGATGTGGGGTGAATGGATTCCTACCAATGGTTACATGCATTTTCAGGTTTTCCCCCGAATAGCAGCTTATGCTGAGGTTGGCTGGACTGAAAAGGAAGGCAAGGATTTAAGCCTTTTCAAAGAGGCCCTGAAAAACCTGCAAACCCGATGGGAGCAATTGGGAATTTATTCAGCTCCAGAATCTGTTGTTGGTACAAAGGAGTAATTGAATTTGTATTGAGGGTTTGTCACCTTAAGGGCTAGTAAAAGTGTAAATATTTAGATGCCAATGAAGTTATGGTATTTATAAACTTTGTAATTTTATTAGATGATTTTCAGAAAGACATTTTTGCGGCTTATCCTATCTGGGATTGGTATTATGCTTATCCTATTCTCCTGCCAACAAAAATCACTTAAACCAAATTTCATCATTTTTTTAGTTGACGACCTGGGTTGGATGGACGTGGGGTATATGGGCAGCCAATATTACGAAACCCCTAACATTGATCAAATGGCCAAGGAGGGGATGGTATTTACCAATGCCAATTCGCCCAATTGTGCTCCGACAAGAGCCAGTTTAATAAGTGGTATGTATGCGTCAAGACATGGCGTATATACAGTGGGTAATCCGGCCAGAGGGAAGTCAGAAAACCGGATGTTGATTCCACACCCCAATAACACAGAATTAGCGGGCAGCTTTGTGACTTTGGCGGAGGCTCTCAAAGAAAACGGATACACCAATGCTCATGTTGGGAAATGGCATTTAGGCGAAGATGAGGAAACATCTCCCGAAGCGCAGGGTTTCGATGTGAATATTGGCGGGACTCATGCAGGGCATCCAAAGACCTACTTTAGTCCATATAAAAATCCCAAGTTGTCAGACGGTTCTGATGGTGAATACCTGACCGATCGGTTGACAGATGAAGCCCTTCAATTTGTTGAGCAAAACAAGGACAATCCCTTCTTCCTATATTTTGCCCATTATGCCGTTCATACCCCGATACAGGCAAAAAAGGAAATCACCGCCAGGTATGAAAATAAGGAAGGCTTTCATGGACAAGACAATCCCAAATATGCGGCCATGGTGGAAAGTACCGATCAAAGCCTTGGCAGGGTATTGCAAAAACTTCGTGATTTGGATTTGGATGAAAATACAGTGGTGCTTTTTTTTTCAGACAATGGTGGGCACGGAGCGGTCACAACCCAGTATCCTTTAAAAGGTTCTAAAGGAATGTTGTATGAAGGTGGATTCCGTGAGCCTATGATAGCTTGGTGGCCTGGAAAGATTAAAGAGGGTTCCACAAACGATGAAGTGGTTATGGGTTTTGATTTTTATCCTACCTTGGTAGAATTGGCTGGTGGCACTCCTGAAAAATATAAAACAGATGGACAAAGTCTTGTGCCCCTTATTTTGGGAGAAGGAAACTGGAACAGAGAAGCTGTTTACTGGCATTTTCCAGCCTATTTAGAAGGGTATAATGGAATTAAGAACCCAGAGGATTTAGTGCGGGGCTGGAGGGCGGTTCCTTCAGGAGCTATTCGCAAAGGAGATTGGAAGCTGATCGAGGATTTTGAGGACGGAAGTTTACAACTCTATAATTTGGCTGAGGATATTTCTGAAAAGAACAACTTGGTGAAAACCAATCCTAAAAAAGTGGAAGAATTATTGCGGGATATGAGACTGTGGAGAAAAGAGGTAAATGCGCCCGTACCGAGTGAAAAGAATCCATCCTATCTTTCATCTACGCCATGAGTTTGTTTTCTTTGATGAAAATCACGAATATGAATTTCAGGTATAAAATATTTTTTCCTATAATACTTATAAGTCTAGCGTCGTTGCTTATTGGGGCATGTCAAAATAAGCAAAGCAAACCAAATATTGTTTTCATACTGGCTGATGATTTGGGTTGGAGCGACTTGCCAGTTTACGGTAACCAGTTTAATGAAGCACCTAATATAGACAAGTTGGCTAGTGAAGGTATGCAATTTACGAATGCCTATGCTACTTGTCCTGTGTGTTCACCATCCAGAGCAAGTATTATGTCAGGTCAATATCCCGCCAGGCTTGGAATCAATGATTTTATTACCGGACATTGGCGTCCAAATGAAGAGGTGATTGTTCCAGTGAATCGTACTCAATATTTGCCAGGGGAAATAACTACTATGGGTGAAGTGCTCAAAGGAGCAGGCTATGCAACGGGGTATTTTGGTAAATGGCATCTTGGGTTTGGAGAAGAACACCACCCATCAACGCAAGGGTTTGACCAAGCCAATGTGGGTAATAATTATTACAATGCTAAATTCTCACCTCCCAGAGCAGAAGGTTCAACAAAACGTTTGTCAGAAATTTTGACTGATTTTGGAGAGGAATTTATTGAAGAGAATAAGGAGAAACCGTTTTTTCTTTTCCTTTCCCACTATGATGTGCATGTCCAGTTAGATGCCGATATGGATTTGATTGATAAATATAAGAAAAAACAAGCGGTGGACGGATATCCCAGCAATGCTGTTTATGCGGCGATGATAGAACACCTAGATAAGAGTGTTGGTCGTATCCAAACCAAACTCGATGAATTGGATTTGGCTGAAAATACCATATTGATTTTTTTCTCCGACAATGGAGGACTTTCTATGCGGTTCGACCAAATACCTTTATTAGTCAAAAGTAAGCAACACCTTTATAAAAACGACTCACTCTTGTTTATAGCAACATCCAATAGTCCTTTACGCAATGAAAAGGGTACTGTCTATGAAGGAGGCATTCGTGTGCCTTTAATCGTGAAATGGCCTAATGAAATCATACCTGGTACAGCTTCCAACGCTGTGGTTACAGGAGTTGATTTTTTCCCTACACTGGCAAAATTGGCTGGTGCAACTATGCCTGCCAATCAAACAGTGGATGGTCAGCCTATTGATTTTCATTTAGACTATAAAGATGCTGTTGAACAAAGATCGGTTTTTTGGCACTATCCCGTTTATCACCATGATGAACCAAAGAGTGCAATAAGACAAGGCGATTGGAAGCTGGTTCAGAATCTGGTGAATAACAGATATGAACTCTATAACCTGAGTTTGGATATTGGAGAACAAAATGACCTGTCAGCTTTAGAACCTGAAAAAGTAAAGCTCCTGGCCGATGAATTGTCTAAATGGCAGGATGGGATCAAGGCGATGATGCCTGTACCGAACCCGGACTTTAATATAGAAACCAGATACAAATGGGGTAAACACCCGGATAGAAAATAATGAGCATGAGAAAAACGACAGAATATACATTACTTTTTTGCATAACAATTTTAGCATTGGGAGCGTGTAGTAGCCAGCCTAATAAGCCGGAAAAAAAACCAAACATCATCTACATTTTGGCAGATGACCTTGGTTATGCCGAATTGGGCAGCTTTGGGCAGGAGCTGATCGAAACGCCTAATCTAGACGCCTTAGCAGCAAGTGGTATGCGTTTCACACAGCACTATTCTGGCGCACCAGTTTGTGCTCCGTCAAGGTGCGTATTGCTTACTGGTCAGCATTCAGGGCATGCTTATATCCGAGGCAATGACGAATGGGCTGAACGTGGTGAAGTTTGGAATTTCGCCAAAGCTGTTGAAGATCCAAACTTGGAAGGTCAAAGACCCATACCTGATAGCATTCCTACTATTGGAAATGTGTTACAAAGTGCGGGTTATAAAACAGCTGTAGTTGGAAAATGGGGGCTTGGTGCACCATTGACGGATGGAATTCCTAATAACAGAGGGTTTGATTTTTTCTACGGCTACAATTGCCAGCGACAGGCGCATACCCTTTATCCAAAACACCTCTGGAAAAACAAAGAAAAAGTGTGGTTGGACAATGAACTAGTGGTACCCAATACCAAGCTTGATAGTGCAGCAAATCCTTATGATTTAGCCAGTTATGCTAAATATTTCCAAAAAGATTATGCCCCAAAATTGATGCAAGATGAAGTGTTAGGTTTTATAGACCAAAATAAAGACAATCCTTTCTTTGTCTATTATGCCACGCCTTTGACACATGCTCCTTTACAAGTGCCGCAGCAATACGTAGATAAATATGTAAAGAAATTTGGCGATGAGGAACCATACCTCGGCAACAGGGGCTACTTCCCCAATCGATACCCAAGAGCAGCTTATGCGGCAATGGTGACCTATCTCGATGACCAAGTAGGCGAGATTGTGCAGAAACTCAAGGACATTGGGCAATATGACAATACTTTGATCATATTCACGAGTGACAATGGCCCTACTTATAACGGAGGGACGGATTCACCCTTTTTCGACAGTGCCAAACCATTTAAAAGCGAGTATGGTTGGGGAAAGGGATTTACACACGAAGGTGGAGTACGTGTACCGATGATTGCCAGTTGGAAAGATAAAATCGAGCCGGGATCGAGTAGTCCGCTGATTTCCGCATTCTGGGATGTATTGCCCACTTTGGCTGAAGTAGCTGGCACTAAAGCTCCTGAAAATATTGATGGCATAAGTTTTTTACCTGAGTTGCTCGGGCAAGAGGATCAAAAGCAACATGAGTTCTTATATTGGGAATTCCCATCTTATGAAGGGCAACAAGCAGTGCGAATGGGAGACTGGAAAGGCTTAAGGAATAAAATTTTCAAAGGTAATATGGATATTGAATTGTACAACCTCAAATCTGATCTGAGGGAGCAAAACAATGTTGCCGCTCAAAATCCGGAAGTCGTAAAAAGAATTGCTGAATTAATGAAGCAAGAACATGCCTCTGCATTAATTGATCGGTTTAAAATGGAAGAATTAGGAGATGTGAAGGCTAGTGTTAATTGAAATTCTGTTGTAAAGTTGTACTTTCTTGTCACCCAATATTACAGTGATTGTGTACATTTATAAATTGAAACAATTAATGCTTAGCAGTCATACATGGAATATAAATTAGAGATTTGTGCCAATTCAGTCCAGTCCGCTATCAATGCCCAAAAAGGAGGAGCTGATCGAGTAGAATTGTGCGACAATTTATGGGAAGGGGGTACTACACCAAGTGCCGCAACAATCAAAATAGTTAGGAAAAATATAGATATCGGACTTTTTGTAATTATCCGACCAAGGGGTGGAGACTTTCTATATACAGACTTGGAGTTTGAAGTGATCAAAGAAGACATTCGAATTGCCAAAGAGCTTGGAGCTGATGGTATAGTCTCTGGTATCCTAGATGCTGATGGGAATATTGATGTAAGTAGAATGAGTGAGTTGGTAGAATTGTCTCATCCTTTGCCATTCACCTGTCACAGGGCATTTGACCTTACATCCGATCCATTCAAAGCATTGGAGGATGTGATTTCTTGCGGTGCAAAAAGGATCCTCAGCTCAGGTTTGCGGAACTCTGTGCCTTTAGGTAAGGATATGTTGCGTCAGTTGAATAAAAAGGCTGGTGGACGAA
>CAXBNB010000253.1:0-6272 GCA_963976505.1 uncultured Reichenbachiellaceae bacterium | reverse complement strand
AGGAATCAATGCCATTGGGCAACTCAACCATACCAACTTGGTTATTGGCACAGACAATGGACTAATAAGTACATATCATACAAATAACCTTGATAGTTTAAACTTCAACTATTCTAAACATCTTTCCGGACAAAAAATCACCTCTGTAATCCACTCTAAATTTGATGGAATATGGGTCGGGACAGATAGAAATGGGATTTTTAAATTCTCTGAAGATTTAGAAACATTTGAAAAAATAGAATTAGGAAGGTTAGATGGTTTATTTGAGAGCGTTCGATATTTGACAGAAGATTTAGACGGTAATATTTGGGCTTCAATTAAAAGTAACGGCGTAATAAAAATAGATCCTAAAACTTTTGAGATTCAAAATCACAACACAAGAAATGGCTTTTACCACAACGAAATATTCAACATATTTGCCGACACTAAGGGACGAATATGGTTTAGCGCCCAATCTGTAGGCATTGCCTTAATGGAAAAAAATGGCAATATTCGGTTTCTAACTCAGGAAAATGAAATACCTGTAAAAGATGTAAATGCCATCACCGAAGATAGTCTTGGAAATATATGGATCGCTACTTCAGGGCAAGGTATTTTAAAGCTCTCTGGAGATGAACTCACCAGATACTATGCAAAAGAAAACAACCTACCATCTGATTATTGCAATTCTATTGCAATAGATAAAGAAAACAACATCTGGATCAGTCACAGACAAGGGGTTAGTAATATCAATCGAGCTACAAATTTCATTCAAACATTCAACCACAAAAGTGAGATGGGTGAAAGTGAAGTATTACTTAACTCTACATTCACAGACGATGTTGGTGACATCTGGTTTGGCACTCCTAATGGTTTAACAAAAATTGACAAGCCTCATATCAATTTCAAAATTAAAAATTTAAACTCCTTAGTTACAAACATCAGGTTGCACTATAAAAAAGTAGATTTAACACCATTCAGTAAATCTGATTCTCTACAAGGGTTCATTCCTCATCTGCTGGATTTTCCTTACGACAAAAATGACCTTACTTTTGATTTTATAGCCATCCACTTAAAAAATCCAGATGCCATACATTATCAATTTATGCTCAAAGGTTATGAAAAAGAGTGGTCTCCAATTATTCAAGCAAATGAAGCCAATTACACCAATTTACCTGCCGGAGACTATGAGTTTTTGGTAAGAGAATCTGACAACCCAAACTATTGGAAGGAGGACACAGCCAGTGTCAAGTTTACTATATCACCAGCATATTGGAAAACTTTATGGTTTACTTTGGTCGAACTTGGAATGATGATGATGATATTGGTCGTAACTTTTTTGTTATCAAAGAAAATAGAAAATCGTTTGATTATTAGGATTATGATTTTCGTATGTGTATTCACTATTTTTGAATATATACATACTCTACTAGAACCCTATATTGATGATTTTGCAGGAGGGCCAGCGATTTTTCAGGTATTTATCAATTTGGCTTTGGCACTCATTTTATTCCCAATAGAGGGAGTAATAAAACGTGCATTCTTTGGTAAAAGAAAACAGAAAGAAATGGTAGCCGTATCGGCACGGAAGGAATCGGCTAGGCGTCAAGGAACGGATGAAAAAGTTATAGCTGAATAATCTTAATATCTGCCCGAAGGTTCAATTTCTCATCTACATAGCTGCAATCTAGAAAATCAGAACACGTGTTTTTTAATGCCTGGTATTGATCGGGATCGGCGACTTCTATTTGGTCTTTCTTAATCCCTTTGGAGGCCAGGTACTTTTTTATCACCTCACTCCTTTTTATTGATAACTTTCTATTCTGTTCGTAATCCCCATCTGAGTGGGTAAAACTGCCAACTTGTAACTTCAAATCTTTGAACGACTTAACCAACCTTACATTCTCTTCCAGTATTTTCTTGGATGATTCAGTTAATTCAAGTGCATCCAACTTAAAAAATACTGAATTCAACTTGTACGCACTCCCATTGTACACCAGCATATTGCCCGACCATATCAAGGAATCATTTGACTGGCGTACTCGGTCTTTCAAATACCTCGTTTCGAATACAAATGCGTTAGAGGGCAACATCAGCACTTCTTTTGCTGAACACAATTCTATTCCAGACTTCAATACTACATTCGCTCTCATTTGATTCAACCCTAGTTTCACTGTATTCACAGCTTCCGATGCATTGCTAAATGACACCCCATTAATCAACCAATTTTCTGATTGAATGCTCGATGCATCTCCTTGCAATATTGCAATATTGAATTCAAAATCAGTTCCTTGATAAACAGTATCTGGCACATTCAAGCCTAATACAAAGGCCTTTTGTATTACTACATCTACGTCCAATTCATCTTCGAAAAATGCTCCATTTTGTTTGTTCGTCAATGAGAGCGTAGCGGTAAAGCTCCCCGAACTGTTGTAACAATGGGTAATTTTAGAACCAGCATCTTGCTGTCCATCTCCAAAATCCCATAAAAAATAATACAACTCTGGATTGGTAATCCCATGCTTCACCACATCGAAGGTCACACATGATTCACTTTTTACCGATGAAACACAGTTTGACTGAGCATGGCCAACCGCCAAACCAGCACACATACCTATGATAGTCCAAATTAATCTTTTCATATTCTTCAAAATTTGAGCTTAAATTCCGTTCTCCTATTCAATTGATATTGCTCGTCTGTACATTCTTCTCCATCTCTACATTTATTTACAGGGAATAACTCCCCATAGGTTTTTGCCTCTATTCGACTGCCATCAAGCTTGAGGGATAAGAGGTAGTCTCGAACTTCATTAGACCTATTCAAGGCCAATTTCTCATTGTAAGAGAAAGATCCCTTTGAATCGGTGTGTGTATTTACCTCAAGTTTAACTTCCTTATACTGATTCATGAGACGCACAATATTTTGAATCATAAGGATCGATTTTTCTCTTAAATCAAACTTATCAAAGTCATAATATATATTTTTAATCTCAATAGGATCATCCACTTTGAACCCTTTTTCTATCAACTGGGTAACAATATCTACTTCAGGATCAATGGGAATATCGGCATCAATCGGAGTATACAAACCTCCATCTATGCCAAAATACACCACTCCTCCTACCACGACCAATTCTATGTCCTCCGGTATTTTTTTGCTTGGTTTATTCAGAGATACTTCGATGTTCGAAACTTGGCCTGGTTCTATGCCAGCTGTCGAAAATGTTAATTTTTCCGGCTCATATCCTAGAGCCGTTACTTCAAGAGTGTATTCCTGATCATACAGCGCTTTGTATGTCAATGGGCTTCCTTTGTAGGCGAGTTGTTTGATATTGTTTTTTTCGGCGATGGATAATGATGCAGTTTGAATCTGTTTTTTTGTGGCCTTATCTACTACTGAGATGCGCACGCCTACAGGTACAATCCTAAATTGATAAATGTCGTCATTTTCATAACTCTCCCTGTTGGAAGAAAAGTACCCCATATTGGCATTTTTATGAACAATAATACCAAAATCATCAGCATTGGAATTGATGGGTACTCCTAGGTTTTCTATGGCGCTGGAAGCTTCTTTATTAAATGAAGCTTTATAAACATCCAACCCACCTAAGCCATAATGACCATTGGAAGAAAAGTACAATATACTATCTTGGAACAGAAACGGAAATAATTCATCTCCTATCGTATTTACTTGAGCACCTAAGTTTTTAGGTTCGGTCCATTTTTCATTTACCAATTGTGAGTAGTAAATATCTGAACCTCCTTGTCCATCAGGCCTGTTAGATGAAAACACCATCAGGTCTCCGGTTGAATTCATCGTAGGGTGCCCTGTAGAAAATTCTGAACTGTTATGTTCAAACTTCCTAAGGTTGCTCCATTGTCCTTTTTCATTGATATCTGCAAAAAATAATTGAAGGTTGTTAATCCCATCCTCACTACGTTTCAGTACTTTTTTGTGGTAATTATTTCTGGTAAATACAATTTTTGTCTCCTTATCATAGAGCCAAACAGGTCCTTCATGATACATGGTATTTAACTTATTACTTAGCTCATCAGGGGTGTAAAATGTTCCATTTTCGCTAAGTTTCGAATGAAACAAATTCAAAAATACCCTATTGTCCCAATTGTTTTTTCCTTCGTCTGTGGTTCGATCTGACACAAAAATCAATCCTCCCTGAAAAAATGATGGGCTAAAGTCTTTCGATGGTGAATTTAAATTCAAATTCTTTATTGTATAATATTTTGAGTTTTTCAACAAAGACTCAAAATTATCAATGCCTTCCAGTCGGTTGTCCGGCACTCGACTCGAAGTGTCTTTTTCTTTGTAGGCTAAAAACCACTTTTTGGCTTTTGCCTTGTCATCGCTGTACAATAGTGCCTGAGCATAGTGTAATTGATAGATGTCTACAAAATCAGAAGCGTTGGCATCAAGCACTTGGCTGTACCATTCGACGGCTGACACATGATTATTGGATTTTCGGTAGCTTTCAGCAATCTTTAGCTTGAGTGCATTGTCATTAGGGCTGCCTTTCAAAGCGGATTTATAAAAAACTACGGCTTCTTCGTATTTGTAGTTTTCAAATGCAAGATCGCCATTTATAATATCATAATTTAACTTCTGTGCATTGACTTCCAATGCCATCAATGATACAACCAGTAATATTAAATACAATCGGTTCATACTTAGAAATATCTAGGGGTTACTGTTTTGTCCTTGTTCAATTTGAATCTATAATTTACCATTATTTCATGAGAACCTGAATTCACCCTCCGAATCTCTGTGGTAGTAGCAAAATCAAAGGCATACCCCAGCTGAAGCAATGGGGTCAACTGAAACTGTACTATGGCATCAAAACTATCAAATGATCGGTATGAAACTCCTACCCACAAAAACTCCTGAAGCAATACATTGACATTCAAATCTAATTCTACTGGGGCTCCCCTTACAGCTTTTATTAATAAGTTGGGTTTAATTTTCACATCTCTATTCAAATCTAACACTACACCGGCTGTAGCAAAATAATGCCTGACCATATACGAGTCAGAATCCGGATTGGAACTATCAAACCTGTGGTTAAGCACTTGTGGTACAGACAACCCAAAATAATACTTATCGGAATGAAACATGATTCCAGCTCCTATATTCGGCTTTGTTTCGTTTACATTGCTATTGAGTAGCGTCGGATCCAACCCTAAAGTGGCATCTACATAGTTTGAATTAAAATTGGACAAACTGCCTTGCAAGCCAAATGAAATCCTTGACTTCCTCCCTGTCATGATCCGATACGCATAACTGAAATAAGCCCCAAACTGCTCGGTAACTCCTATCTTGTCTCTAATAAGCATCGCTCCTAGTGAAATAGGCTTGTACCTGATGGGACTATGAATAGAAAAGGTCTGCGTACTGGGTGCCCCTTCAAAACCTACCCATTGCTCTCGCCAAAGCATGCTCGCCGACAACCCTTCATGGATCCCCGCATAGGCAGGGTTCAGCGCCAGCCCATTGAACATGTATTGGGTAAACATCGCTTGCTGCTGACCTTTTACATTAAAAGACAGTATTAAAAACAGTATCGAACTTATAAATATCTTTTGCATCGCTTTATCTTTTTATTACCACGAAATCTTTTTGTAATGGACTGCCATCTCCACGGTCTATCACTATGAAATAGGTACCATCAGGAAGTGAACCATTGCTGGTCAGCAGCCCATAATTATTGAATCCTCCAAACGCGTTGGAAATATTATCATATCCTCGGGTTTCCCAAACCAAATTCCCCCATCTGTTGAAGATATGAATGACATTGTTGGGATATTCTTCTATTCCTTCGATTTCCATCAAGTCATTGAAACCATCATTATTTGGTGTGATTACAGGGGTAACGACCAAATCATCATTGCACTCTACTGAATCTAAGAAATTGGGCACACCATCTATATTACAATCGTCATTGGTAAGATCACCATCCTTGTTGGTGTCTTCTTCAATACTTGGTATGCCATCACCATCATCGTCATCGTCGAGATAATTCGGGGTACCATCTCCATCGGTATCGTCATTGGTAGGATCTCCATCTCCATTTAGGTCTTCATCTTTGTTGGAAACTCCATCCCCATCGTCATCGGTATCTAGATAGTTTGGTATGCCATCTCCGTCTGTATCATCATTGGTTGGATCTCCATCTTGGTCAACGTCCTCATCCTTAGTTGGCACTCCATCTCCATCATCATCAGTATCCAAATAATCAGGTGTACCATCTCCATCTGTATCATCGTTGGTCAAGTCTCCATCT
>CAXBNB010000252.1:0-6283 GCA_963976505.1 uncultured Reichenbachiellaceae bacterium | reverse complement strand
GACCACTTGTGAAACCAATAAGCAACCGCTCCGGTAATCATGGTAAAAATAGTGAGCATCAGCAGCACACTGGCAGCCGCCGGAATCTGAAAATAAGGAACGTCTATAAAAAATCTGAGTAGAAAAATAAAAGCGATCAGAGTTGTTTCTATTACAACAGAATTAAAATGGTTTTGGTTAAAAACCTTTAATATGGCATCCTTGTCATAGAAATAAAAAAGGTCACTCGTAGAGATTACTTTCAGTTTGAGATCGAGATACGACTCCACCTGATGGGTTTTGTTTTTACTCTCTTTGAGTTGATCAAGTGCTTTTTGTCTATTGAGTTTGTTTTTCTTCAGTGTGCGGTCTACTTCTCCAGTCAGGTATTTGAAGATGTCCTTATTGGTCCATCTAAAGTAGAGGTAGAGTGCAAAAAAGATACTTACGATTCCAAGCATTAACCCGGCAATCATAGTTACAATATTCCAAGCACTTGAGTATTCATTGTCAATTTGAAACCTGATAATCGCAATGACATATACAATGAATGCGATTAAGGGAATCAAACTGTTGTTGATGGAAAATTTACTAAATGGCTTTTCTAAAATACCAATAAAAGAGTAATCAGACCCATACAATATGTAGCACGAGATGTGAAAAGCCACAATGAAACCACCGAAAGTGAGCCCCACTATATAAAAGCTTAAAAAGCCCACATGATCCAAATATTCAGGATCTAGAAATAAATAGGGTATGCCATATACCCTGCCGAAATTTTGGGTTGTGACCAGCACAATCATGATCCAACTCCCCAAAATCAGCTGATTGCTTTTGAGATGCCTGACAAAAAGCTGGACAGGAAATGAATAATATAGTTGTTTGAGTGCTTTCAATTTGACCTTTTTGAATCAGATTCAATTTAGACAAGAAAGGTGGAATTACCCGAATCCTTAGGGTTTGTTATTTGGACTATAGGAAAAGAAAAGGAGGCAGGAGCCATCCTTTTCAAAGAATTTCATTTAGAGCAATATCCATTTTTATTATGCTATAGCCTCCACACAGCTCTAAAATCAATCCAATATTGCATTCTCTCGATGCAGCAGATTGCTTCATAAAACCTTCATAGCACTGCTTCAGCCAGTTCCACACACGTTTTTTATGTGTATTTGTGGGGTTATTTATTGCATTAATATATTGCTTGTATTTTGATATATCAACTATTAATATAATTATTCAAACAATATGGTATTTATTTTGTTTTTAATTAAAGTTATATTATAGATAATAATATTTATTCTCTAATTTTCTATAACCAGCTATTCATAACTAGTTTATTGCCAACCTAAACTTTGGTTTATGAGTATTTTCAGTAATATCCTTGGAACAGGCGCATCTGAAATCCTGAATGGTGTAAACAACATCATAGGGAAGTTTAAAATAAGTCCTGCCGAAAAAGAATCTTTCAAGCTCCAACTCGAAAGCCTACTCCAAAAACGGGATCAGGAAATCGAAGAAACCTACTGGATCAATTCTCTCAGCTCATCCTCTACTATTCTACTCTTCTTACCTAAAATTCCAATCACATGACAGGTAGTGTAGCACTTGATGTAGTAATCGGATTGGTATTTATATACCTTCTATACAGCCTGTTTGCAACAATCATTATGGAAATGATATCCAACTGGATTGGGCTCAGGGCAAGAAACCTAAAGCATTCCATTAACCGGATGTTAGTGGACGATCAATACAAGAGCCAGACTGCTTTTTGGAGCCTTAAAATCCCAGCCTATTTTTTGGGTATCTATATTACCATAAAAGATTATTTTGGAGTGGTAGGTAAGTCTAGTGAGGAAAAGAAACTGTTTTTCGACTTCTATAATCAACCATCTATCAAGTATCTCAGTAATGGAGGATTATTCAGCAAACCTTCTTACTTGACGGCCAGCAATTTTTCAAAAGCACTCTTAGATAGTTTAAAAAATGATCAGGTTGGAAACAATCCTTTGACAAAAATACAGAATGGGATCAACGCCCTTCCTTCAAGTTCCGATACGAAGGCACATATCCAGTCCCTTTTGAATGATGCCAACAATGACCTTGATAAGTTCAAAGTTCTGATTGAAAACTGGTATGAGGATACGCAGGAAAGAAGCATTGGTTGGTTCAAACGAAACAATCAAATTTGGCTGCTCATCATAGGCTTGGTGATGGCGGTTTCCTTTGATGCCAGTACACTCAAAATGGCCAATAAACTCGCTTATGACAAGGATGCCAGAGAGCAAATGGTACAACTGGCCTCTTCCTATCTGGAAAAGGTACAAGCTACAGACACTAGTGGTAAAGATGAACTAAAATCAGATTCAGCAAGGTTGGCTTTTTATGAAAAGCAAAAAAAAGAGATACAAGGTGAAATAGAGCAAGCGCAGAGTGTGCTTGGATTTGGAAATACTCAATTTATGTGGCCTTGTTGCAAATGCTTCTGGACAGCTCTGTGCGAAGACTTCTGGGGGTATTTTATTACTGCCTTAGCTATTTCCTTGGGCGCACCTTTTTGGTTCGATTTACTCAATAAACTTGTCAAGCTTCGTGGATCCGTTCAGCAGCCTGCGAGGACTACCTCAGGTACGGCCAAGGATACAGGCTTGGATAAGGAAATCTTAGATGTAAAGGCATGATTAAGGCTAAAATAAAAGTACCGCTTAACAAGCGTGGTGCACCCAGTGTCAACGCTAGCAAGGACAAACACTATGTCGCTGGTCAAGAAGTAAATATCGTTGATCTAATCAATGGCGATATGGTCGATGGTATTGATGTTTGGTACAAACTGGACAATGGCTCGTATGTGTGGAGTGGAGGGGTTGAGGGTATGATAAGCCTGAAAGATTTGGGTGCACAATTACTAGAGACAAATGATAGTTCAACAGAAGACTCGGAATCACCAGATTTATCAAAAAAAATAGTATTGAATACTGAAATCCCTCAGGGTGAGGGTCAGGACATAAGGATAGCTGTATTGGATTCTGGAATTGATAAACGTCATGAATCATTGAAAAACAGAATTATATGGAACAAGAATTATCAATCAGATAAGAATTTATTCTATCATGGAAGTTTGACTGCAGGTATTCTAGTGGCAAATGATTCTGAACTTATTGGAATGTGTGGTCAGGCTGATCTTTTAGATTTAAGAGTGGCCGATGATGATGGGATTGTCGAAGGTGATGCCGTGAAGCAAGCTCTGGAAGATATAGTTGTTTGGAACAATGACGAAGGTAAACCATTCATTTCAGTAGTCAATCTGAGCTTAGATGTAACCAAAGCATTAATTATCCTGATACAGCCTGTAGTAACGACCCTATATGAACAAGGGGTTGTAATCATAGTCGCAGGTAATGTGCGAAACAGACTTACCAATATAGCATCTCTCGAATTTGTCATTTCCGTAGGAGTTTTTAGAAACAAATATTTTGAAGAGATATGTTTAAATGGAATTGATCCGAAGTTGGTACTTATGTACCTGAATGAGGAAATAATCAGTACATCATTATTTCCTAACCATGAAGGATTTAAAGATAGCAGTGCCTATACAGCAGTTACCTCAGGTCTGGTCGCAAGGTTTTTGAGCTCAATTGAGACTAAAAACCCCTATAAAGATGCTATAAAATTTTTGAAAAAATGTGCCTTTCCGATTCAACAAGAATCAAAACCCATAACCTTTAAACTCTACAGAAATGAAAATCCTTAACATTAGCATTGTATTAATTCTTTGTACTTTCATTACTAATGCACAGTCTGCATACTACGATGCTTTAGAAATGGCGACTCTTGGCGAAGCTAGTATCCAAGCCACTAATCAAGTAAATATTAAACTAAAACCAGAAACATTTGAGTCAATTTCTATATTGTTTTATAAATACCTTAAACCATCTGTTCAAAAAGAAATTGATGATAAAAACATTAATGCAAATGCTCTAACCATTGAGTTAGAAACGGAAAGAGAAAGTCTTGCGTCTTTGGAAGATCAACTCAAAAAGATTGCCAAAAAAAATACCAAACAAATTGCCAAAAAAAAGAAGGAAATTGAAAATCAAAAAGGTGTAGTTAAAGGTAAGAAAGACGACTTAGGTGATGAAATTGGTTCAATCTATGATAAGATAGAAACGGAGTTAAGCACAAACCCATTTATTTCTATTTCAACAACTGTAATGAGTTTCTCATTAAGTGAAGATGTTAATTTGAAAGAACAATTGCCTTCTGCAATTGGGAATATAGGTGGCCTCAACGTAACCAATATCGCTGATGGCCTGGCTAAGTTTTTGGTCGAACGAACGAAGGAAGAATTAAGCATAACATTTTTTGAAAAATTCAGAGAAGAATTAGAAAATCAAGATGAACTCAAAACAATTTTTCCAAAAACTCACTCCTTACTCCTTGCGATGGGAGATGACATATATAATTTTTCGAGTTATATAAATATGCTGAGGGAAACTTTTCAAGAAGACTTGAAAAATATCATCCCCAATTTAAGAACACTGCTTAAATCTGACCAGCTCAATGCTTACTTCAAGATCAATCCTACCATTAAAGTCATCTTGAATAATGCACTTTTGATCGCTGAAGAGTTGCAAAATGGAAAGCATCCTGGTGATGTTATTACCACCTTAAAGGATGAAAACCTCAATAATCAGACAGTAAGAAATTTTGGTCCTAGTATACAGCTTCTTGATCTTTTTTCTCAGTCGTTGAAATCACGGCAGGAGGACAGGTACTGGATATCGTCAGATTCGCTTAAACTTCTTGTAGCAAATGAAACTACCCTAAAAATATATTTAGGGCTTCTGTATCAGCAAGGTGCCGATATCAAATTTGAATCCAAAGACGGTACAAGCAAAGAAGGGCTACAAAAAATACTAACTGAGATAAGCGCTTCTTACAATATAAATAAGGAACCAGTAAAAACGTATCTCCAAGCATTAATTGCTAATGCTGAGCAAGTGGACCGAAACTTAAAAGCAATAAAAGCATTGAACAGCCAAGAAGGGGGGCAATCCGGTTATTCAGAGCATTATGAATTTTACAACGCCAGTATTGACCTGATTGAGCATAGTCTAACGATCCAGTCAATCCCAGCCGTTGAGGGGTTGGTTTATTTTGATGTATCAGGCATTAACAAGTATTTCACTATAGCCCGTACAGCAGGTGATCTTTACTTGGATGTCAGAGAAAAAAATTATTTCAGTGCTGTTATCATTCTCAACGTCATACTTGAAAAAAGTATTCCTTCCTACGAAGGCGAGTTGATAGAAACAATTAGACAAACCCAAGAACTAACTAACACCATTGCCAACGTTTCTGATGCTACATCTGCCAAAAAAGCATCAGAGGAGGTATTATCATTTTTAAAACTTCACGGGGCGTATCGGGGAAAAGAAAAAGACTTTAGGGACTTAGAACATAATATTAATGCTCTTATTACGGCCTACAGTGTTTCTAATAAACAAGCGGTGTTAACCAGCTTGGGGGAAATAGTGACCTTCTTCTCAAATGAAAAAACTAAAATTCCGGCCGACTTAATGCAAAAATACCGGGAGATTCTACCAAAAATTTTGAAGTATGGAAACCTTGCTGCAAGTATTGCGAAAGCAGAAAGTTCAGATGAAATAAAGGGTATAATTGAATCAATTGCTTTACCTGCAGGTAGCTCTTCTATCAAAAGACGATCTAAAAAGAACGTTTCACTTAATGCCTATGTTGGTTTATCTCCTGGCGTATCTTATAATACAACTACCGAAAATTTGGGATTTAATTATGGAGTGACTGCTCCTGTTGGAGTGGCATTCTCAAAGGGAAGAGATTTATTTGATCCAAGTAATGGCGAGTGGTCTAAAAAGACTTCCTTTTCATGGTTCATATCTATTATAGATATTGGAGCTGTGACAACTTACAGATTTGGTGACCCGGACACAGAAGAGATTCCTGAGATAACCCTTGAAAACATTTTCTCGCCTGGTTTTTTTGGAGTAGTAGGTGCTGCTGACAGCCCTTTTTCATTTGGAGCTGGGTTACAAATGGGTCCACAGTTACAGAAAATTAGTACTGATGGAATAAATACTTCAGACGGGACGAACATTGCCTTTAAAATATTCTTTGCGGTAGATATTCCAATATTGAATTTTAAAACGGTACCGAGATGAAACCCATTAAATATTTAGGTTTCATCTCCGTCATGTTCCTACTCTCCTGCGAATGCAAGCTAGATAATAGTAGCCAAATACACCTAAGTGCTCTTTATAATGACGCT
>CAXBNB010000251.1:0-6291 GCA_963976505.1 uncultured Reichenbachiellaceae bacterium | reverse complement strand
GGTATGCGTCCGGCTTCTGACCAGACCTGATTTGTGATACCAAAATACCACATCCGTTATAGACCCTCACCACTTCTACTCCTTCTCTCTTTTCAAACTCTTGAATGGTTTTATCTACAGCCAACCTATTGACTCCTCCACTGTAAAATAAAATCTCCGGTTTTTCATCCCAAACATCTCCATCAATTGGCTGATATCCTAATGAAGCGAATGTTGCCAAGCCCTTGTCACTGGCTGACAGGTACCTCATGAATTTTAAAGCTGCCGTTGGATTTTTTGTCGTTTTCAATACTCCAAAAGTCACTTGTTGTGTATAATTCTCCCATTCAGGCACTTCTAAATAATCCAATTCTGGATATTGGTTGGCGACTGCATCCCAAATGATAGCAGCATCCACAGTTCCTATTTTAACATCATTGGCTACTTCGTTCACCGTTGGTTTCATCACTTTGATGAATGGCTTAAAGTCCTCCCATTCTCCACTTTGGGTCAATATTTTCTTTAAGAGCTTGCCAACGGAAGCAGCTTCGGGATTGGCAATCGCCAATTTAATGTCTTTGTTTTTCAGGTCAGCAAATGATTGTATTTTTAGTGGGTTGTTGGCAGCCACCGCTATCACAGGCTTCAAATACGCCAAAGGCTGAACTTCATCCAAAAGCCCCTTTTCCTGTGCCTTTTGTATATAGCTTTCATCCGCAGCAAGGTAAAGGTCACCCTGATTGGCAACTATAATGTTAGATAAAAGAGTCCCGGAACCACCATACTGTAAATTCACATAAACGCCATATTCTTTTTGGTAGGCTTTGGCAACTTGTTCTACAGCTGGTTTCATGCCTGCTGCACAATACATGGTCAGTTCTTTGGTGGTATCGTTGTTACTTTGTCCCTGACAAGCGAACAACAAAGCAATAAACATGAAGTAGCTATTGCGTATTATATTCCTCATATTGTATTAATATTTTCGGCCTTTTGGCCAATTGTAATTATTTTATTGGCATAAACATCGGGATCATTGTCATGGCTCACCATGATCACCGTCCCACCTTTGCCACAATATTCTTTTAGTTTCTGAAGAACAATTTGTGAATTTTCACCATCCAAATTCCCTGTTGGCTCATCGGCCAGGATCAATTCTGGTTTTTTGATCATGGCTCTCACCAATGCAACCCTTTGTTTTTCCCCTGCACTCAACTCCGATGGATAATGCGTCAGCCGGTGATTTATTCCAAGTTCATCTGCCAAACCTATTAGATCTTGCTCACTTATTTTACCTATTCCGATTTCATTGTTGATCAAAATATTTTCTCTGACATTAAGATAAGGTACCAGGTGAAACATTTGAAAAATAAAACCAATATTATGCGCTCTAAACCTTACCTTCTCTCCTTCCGACAATTCGTATATATTCTTTCCTAAGATTTGAACTTGTCCATTGCTCGGATGCAACATACCTCCTACGGCCAACAACATGGTTGTCTTGCCACTTCCACTCGCCCCTTTCACCAATACAAAATCACCTTTATCAACGCTAAGGTCTATACTTTTCAAAGCCTGAGTTTTGTGTCCATCCTTTTCATAGGATTTTTCCAGATTGTGAAGGCGTACTATCTCACTCATGACTAAGGGTAGTTGAAGGGTCTTGGAAAATAGCCAACAATGACGGAATAATGGTGGCAACTGCTGCTCCGATAGGTGCAATCAACAATGACCACAGAAGCAAAATGTAATCCACTTGAATAGAGGCTGACGTAATCTTAAAAATTCCAGGACCGAGTTGCATTGATAATGCTATCCCAATGAGATAACCAACAACAGCGGCTAAGACACCTATGATCAGTGACTTTCCTATAAACAGCCACGCAATGGAGAAAGACCCGAAACCCACTGCTCTAAATATTCCGATTTCCTGTTTCCTGTCATTCACATTAATCACTGCTAAGGCAGCTATCCAGATAAAACACACTACTATGACAATTGGCAAAATCACTGCAAAGTAATTTTCTATGGTATGGCGTTGTTGCTTTCGGGCAGTCGCAATTGTTTTGTTTACAATGACTTTGGCTTTCGGGAGCACTTGACCTAGTTGTTCTCGTAGGTATTCTGTTGGATCTACCCCTTCTGCCAGACAAAGGCAATTCAGGGCTTTGATTTCATTTATCTTCCCTTTCATATTCACCAAATCTTGCAGCTCCGGCAAATCCAAATATATTTTTATATCCTCTTGACTCCCTGTTTCTACAAGTGTTTTTTCCACGAAAAACTGCTTGCCCAAAAGGTCAATGCTATCACCGGGCAATACACCAAATTGAGATGCCAATTCGTATCCTAAATAAACAGCTCCTTGTGGCACCAAAAACAACATTGGAGTTTTCTGACGATTGCCTTCTACCTCCAGTTCTGGAGACACTCCAGTCAAAATTACATCCTTGTCTTTCCATTGAATCGTATGGTGCAAAGTCGCAGTAAGATGGGCATAAGATAAATCCTTGAATTGAATCAATGATTTAATATATTCTTGAGGCATGGTGACCTTAGAATAGCCACTTATCCAGTAGTCATTCATATCTGTGGCCTCTGGGATAATACTCAGGTTAAAACCCATATCCCGTGTCAGCCTGATTGTTTCTTTTTTTAGGGCTTGTCCTAAAGTAAAAAAAGACACAAAAAGAGTCACAGCAAGCACCAAAGCCAATAAAGCCAACATAAAATTGGCTTTTCTATATTTTAATTCTTTGAGTATAATGAACCATTTCATACTACAACAAAAGTAATCAAATTTCATTCCAAAAATTGAATATATATTAAATTGATGTTACGTTTATTTACTATTAGTAAAGTAATAGTAACACTACGAATAGATAATTGATTGAAATTAATTGCACAAATGAGTGTAATATTTACTTCACGTGAAAGAAGACCATAATTCGAATAGTATTCGAGCTTCTAATTGGGGTAAAGACTAGCTAAATAATAAAATAGGAGCAATTACAACTCAGACCTGAACTTGGATACCATGCTTTTTTCTCTTACAAGGTCCTGAACATCAAAAGTGGGATGGGGCAAGATCAAGCATTCGACCAAATCATTATCACCACTTATATAGTCAATTATTTCTTTGTTGATATCTGCAGGGTAATCATCTTTTTGATAGTATTTGGTTGGTATTTCATTAAATTCCTCCATGCCACATTCCGATTTGACTTTAGTTAAAATTATTCTCCTTGCAATAGGAGATTTTGAAAAACCCAAAGACAAATAAATGCCCCTCAGCAATTTAAACTTACGTGTAAATGGCTGGATCAATTGGATCAAACCTGTTTCTTGAATATCGTCTCTTGAATCAATCAAATGCATACTGATCATGTGACTGCCGCATAAAAA
The DNA here is from genome assembly GCA_963976505.1 of uncultured Reichenbachiellaceae bacterium. Taxonomy (GTDB): domain Bacteria; phylum Bacteroidota; class Bacteroidia; order Cytophagales; family Cyclobacteriaceae; genus CAXBNB01. The sequence continues at coordinate 2,910 of CAXBNB010000251.1, read as the reverse complement.
CATGAAACCTTCGAAGGGATATTGAGAATGCTGATTCCCTTTGAAAACTTCCACATGTTTTTTCAGGCTATTGTTACTTATCAGTAATGGTTCGTGCTTTATGGTATTGGAATTAGAAGAAAGCGTAAAGCAATCATACAGCCCCAAAAAATGAGAATTTATTGTTTCATAAGAGCTGGATATGACCTTCTTATATGGATCATAAAATTGTGAATTCTGACTTATGACTGTTTCATTCGAAACAGATTTAAGTGTTTTAATATACGAGGGCAGGTTTCTTAGAGTCTTTTCTTTAGAAATGTTATTGACCAAATCAAAGGCTTTATCAATTGCCACTTCATCCGAATGTGATTTTACCTTAGGTTTGATTATTGCAGGAATTACTGTTTTGCACAAGCCAGACAACACCGGAGGGTGAAGCCCCAATATTTGAGATATTTCATGCATCTTGTAACCTTTGTCCTTTATTTCCTGAACCAGGATCAGAAATTCCTGTGATTGCTTTCTTATTATTTCCATTTAAAATCTTTTTGTACAAAATTTTGCACCATCCTATCGTTAGTTAATCACAGTAATCTGAATAGTAAAGAAGCCACATTTTCATTAATTAATGAAACTAAATATTAATTAATATACAGCACATTTTTCAATCTAGTATTTTATTATCGTACTATAAAAAAAACATTAATCCGTTCCTAGATAATGTTTATATTTTCAATGTTTAGGATAATATTGTAGCAATTAGTTTTTGAATATTAGTAAATAATTTAAATCACATATATACTATATGTAAATATAGTTATCTTTAAGACTCGATTATATTTTATGCTACTTATCCATGAATTAACTACTGTATGATCAGGTATAATCTATTTGCGTCTATTCTTCAACAGTATTCAAAATATGTTACCCTCATGAAAAGTACACTTATATCCTTAGTCATTATCCTTTCTTGTTTTCAGATGACATTTGCTCAAAAAGTGAACAAGGTCTTGATTTTTGGGCTTGATGGAGCCCGACCAGATGCCATTCAATTTGCCAACACACCAAATATTGATGCATTAACGGCCAACGGCACTTACTCATGGGATGCATTGAATGAAGGTACCACTTCCAGTGGTCCTGGTTGGTCAAATATCCTTACTGGAGTTTGGCAAGACAAACATGGAGTAAATGACAACTCCTTTTCAGGAAGCAAATACAGCACTTATCCCCCTTTGTTTAAATACATTGAAGACCACAACCGTCAGTTGTTTACCGTTTCCGTGTGTGAATGGAGTCCGATTAACAATTCTATTGTAGGCAATTATGCGGATGAAAAAGTCAACACCTCAGGTCCAGCTGATACAGAAGCGAAAGTGATTTCATACCTGAAATTTGGAAATCCAGACCTCATGTTTGTCCATTTGGATTCCCCCGATGGTGCCGGTCATGGATATGGTTATTCAATAGATGTACCCCAATATGTCTCAACACTAGAAGCAGTGGATACTTCAATTGGGAAAATGATTGAAGCACTAGAATCCAGACCTAAAAGAGACAATGAAAATTGGTTGATTCTCTTGTCCACTGATCATGGTGGATTGGGCAATAGTCATGGAGGAAGCTCCATTGATGAACGCAATGTATTCTTTATCGCAAGCGGAGACAATGTGGAGAAGAAAAAAATAGAGAAGACTATGGGAGAAGAGAAAATAATCGAACCTGTCGATAATTGCTTAAATGACCCTATAGAATTGTACTTTGATGGGAATAACGATTACATTCAAATACCAGAATCTCCAGTGTTGGACTTTGGGACCTCTCAGGATTTTTCTGTAGAAGTAAGAATAAGAACCTCAATCGCTGCTGATGTGAGTATTGTAGGAAACAAGGATTGGGGTACCGGTCGCAACAAGGGTTTTGTCTTTTCTTTTAGCGGAGGCACCTGGAAAGTAAATGTAGGAGATGGAGGTGCCAGCAACCGTGTAGATGTAAATGGAAGCAATGTATCAGACAATGAATGGCACACACTAAGTGCAACATTTGATCGAGATGGGGATTTGAAAATTTATGAAGACGGTGCATTTGTAGGCAGTAAATCTCTGACAGGCATTGGTGATATTACCACCGGATTGCCCTTTTCGATAGGAGTTGATGGTTTGAAAGCTTATGATTACAACGGCTACATTGCTGAGGTCAGGGTTTTTAATAATCTTCTGGATGCAACTGATATAGACACCTGGAAGTGTAAAAAACTAGATGACACGCATGACAAATATGACAACCTTATCGGTTATTGGAGGTTGGTAGATGGAGAAAATGCCACCACCGTAGCTGACTTAAGCAGTTCACAATTAGATGGGTCATTGACAGCTGCCGTTTGGGAAGACGCTACTGATAGTGAAACCACAGTTGAATATGACTATTCTGAAACACCCAGACAAGTGGATTTGGTTCCTACAGCTCTGGAATACCTATGTATCCCAATTGATCCAAACTGGAACCTCGATGGTGAAATCGTCGGGGTAACGTGCGTGGAACCTGTCATTGCAGGATTGACTAACCGCTTGAGCACCTCACTTACTGTATATCCTAATCCTGTCAATGGTGAACAAAATATAAGTCTGAAGTACTCCGGAGATGAATTAGGTCAAAAAGTAATGGCTATCCTCTACGATAATGTGGGTAGGAAAATCTCCAAGCAAAAAATGGTATTGGATAAAGAAATGACCTTTGATGTAAAAGGTGTTCCCGCTGGAATATACAATTTGGTTTTAGAATCTAAGTCAAATCTATTCGAAACAAATCGTATTTCAATCGAGTAAATAATTCGACTATAAACCTCTTAATCTGAGTTCGATTAATATTACTCCAAAAAAACTCGCAACCGTCACTCAGAGGAGCTTTCATTGGAGAGTGCGCTAGGAA
>CAXBNB010000250.1:0-6297 GCA_963976505.1 uncultured Reichenbachiellaceae bacterium | reverse complement strand
ACTTCAAATATTCAATGCGAATATTTCAACAGGACTAAGTTCCATAAAAGCAGGTGCAGCTGGTTTAGGCTCTACATCATCCAATTTTTATCCTGAATTACTAAGTTACCTTTCGGTTAATTTGAAGGGAGATGCACAGAAATTAAATAAAGTCAATACATTGATTACCATTTTTGATGCCTTGATTCATGAGTGCTACCCAATGTCTGCGAAGTATTTTATGCAGTTGCGTGGTTTGAAAATAAACCTCGATGGTCGTATTCCATCTGGGAGCTTTACTTATCAGGATTATGTAAAGTTTAAGGAGCTCTTTAAAGCCTTGGAAAGTCTGGCCAAAGAATTAGATATTGAGATCTATCGCTTTTGATATTAAAAGCTCGAACATTCACTGTTAACTAACCCCACTTCAACATGAATTTTATTGATTTAGCTGTATTTCTATGTTACATGATAGGTGTGCTTTTAATCGGTGGATTATTTTATAAAAAGGATAAATCATCGGCTGAATTTACGCTGGGCAATAGCAAAATACCAGGCTGGGTAGTTACCATGTCTATTTTTGCCACATTCGTCAGTAGCATCAGCTACCTGGCACTCCCAGGTATAGCATTTCAGGGAAATTGGAATTCTTTTGTATTTAGCCTTTCCTTGCCGATAGCGGCATTTGTAGCCATCAAAGTTTTTGTGCCATTGTACCGAAGGGTCAATAGCCCTTCAGCCTATACATATCTGGAGCAGCGTTTTGGATCATGGGCGAGGGTTTACGCCTCGACGATGTACTTATTGACGCAGCTCATGCGGATTGGAACTATTTTGTACTTGATGGCACTTACTTTGAATGCCATTTTTGGATGGGATATCATCACTATTATTATCGTGACTGGAATAGTAGTAATGGTTTATTCAGTACTGGGAGGGATACAGGCGGTAGTTTGGACAGATGCCATTCAGGGGATTGTATTGATTGCAGGAGCTATCATTTGCTTGTTTTTTATATTGTTCGGAATGCCAGAAGGACCTAGTCAGGTATTTGATATAGCCATCGAAAATCAGAAATTCAGTTTAGGTAGTTTTGATTTGAACCTATCAGAGCCTACTTTCTGGGTGGTATTGGTTTATGGTATTTTCATCAACCTTCAAAATTATGGAGTTGATCAGAATTATGTGCAGCGGTATATGCTGTCGAGTAGTGAAGCGGAAGCAAAAAAATCTGCTTTCTGGGGCGGGATGCTCTATTTGCCAGTGTCCTTGATATTTTTATTTATAGGTACCGCATTGTATGCGTATTTTCAGTCTGGGGCGGCAGTGCTGCCTGCGGAACTGCAAGATATTACTAAAAGTGATCGTATTTTCCCTTACTTCATTGCCAATCACTTGCCACCAGGAATCACAGGATTGTTGATTGCCTCGATATTTGCAGCAGGCATGAGTACCATCTCTACTAGCTACAACAGTGCCGCTACTGTTTTTCTTACGGATTACTATCAAAAGTACACCAAAAAAGAAGTGACCGATAAACAAAAAATGAAGGTGCTTTATACCGCATCTTTAGTGATCAGTATAGTTGGGATTGTGATCGGAATTGCCATGATTAATGTGAAAAGCGCATTGGATATCTGGTGGAAACTGGCTTCTGTATTTAGTGGCGGAATGCTCGGACTCTTTTTGTTAGGGGCTTTTTCTAAACAAAAAAATGTGAAAGGCGCAATTATTGGAGTGATTGTTGGGATACTGGTCATCGTTTGGCTGAGCCTTTCCAATATCTTCCTAGGACCGGAATCAATGGGAGGGCAATTCCATACTTATTTAACCATTGTACTGGGTACTTCAGCCATTTTTTTGGTTGGCTTTGTAATCGGTATGATCGGAAAACAAGAAAATTATTCATCATAAATTATATCTCATGCAGCAAATACTAAAGTGCTTAAATGTTGTCTTATTGGTTTTCATCTATGGCTCATCGGTGGCCCAGGATCAGTCTATACCTGCACTTGCGAAAGTAGGAGAGGGAGGACTTTTGAAAAGTGAATTGATTTATGCTCTTGAAGGGCGACAAACTCCGGAATGTCATGCTTCTACGATTGTGGAAATAGAAGGTGGTCTGGCGGCTGCCTGGTTCGGTGGTACAGAAGAGAAAGACGATGATGTGGGAATTTGGGTATCTAGAAATATCAATGGCAAGTGGTCAACTCCCGTTGAAGTAGCAAATGGTGTTCAGAATAAAAAACTGCGTTACCCATGTTGGAACCCGGTGCTTTTTCAGCCCAAAGAAGGCCCGTTGATGTTGTTTTACAAAGTAGGTCCAGATCCGAGAACATGGTGGGGCATGGTGATTACTTCAAAAAATGGAGGAAAGACTTGGTCTAAACCTAGGAAATTGGGAGAAAACCAACATGGACATCTTTTAGGGCCAATAAAAAACAAGCCCGTACAGTTGGCAGATGGTACTATTGTATGTCCTACGAGTGTAGAATATTACGATGACAAAAAAGAGCTTTTCTGGCGTGTCTATTTTGAGTCGTCAAAGGACAATGGGAAAACTTGGGAATCTACAGAATACATCAATGATGGTGTAGCATTTGATGCCATTCAGCCGAGTGTTTTGTTTTACCCAAACAACAAATTGCAAGTTTTGTGTAGAACCAGACAAAGTGTGGTTTCTCAAAGCTGGTCTGAGGACGGAGGCAAGACTTGGGGCGAAATGACTGCTACCAGTCTTCCAAATCCAAACTCAGGAACTGATGCCGTTACATTGAAGGACGGACGCCAGCTTTTGATCTATAACCATACCATTAGAAAGGGAGGTTTTCCAAACGGTAGAGATATGATCAACTTGGCCATTTCTGAGGACGGCATTGATTGGAAGCCAGTTATGACCCTCGAACGACAAAAAGGAGAATACTCCTATCCTGGCATTATTCAAGGCAAGGATGGATTGGTTTACATCACCTACACTTACGACCGTCAATCAGTGAAGCACGTGGTGGTTGATCCTAGTAAGCTGTAGAAATTTGTAAGAACCACTAATGCCAAAACATTAGTGGTTCTTATAAATATGTAATTTACAAAATTCAATAATGAAGAAGATAACTATCAACTTGTTTATTGTAGCTTCAATTGTTGCTTGTTCTAATCCTGAACAACAAACAAACAACGAAACGGATACACTAGTGGTAGTAACAAAAGCTGCTGCAATGAATTCAGGTATTCCAAGAATTACTCAAACAGTATTGATTGGAGAACCCCCGAATAAAGTTAGTTTTTCAATAAATAAACCTCAACTGGTATCAATTCGAACAACTCAATTAACTAAATATCCCTATTCGATACGGGATGTTTACAATGCAAAAATTGACACAACTGGTATACTGTCTAACAACTTGATCATAACTCCTACCGATTCGGTTTTCGGGTTCAAAATTTTTCAAAATTTTCAAATCAGACCCGCTGTTTTGGCATATACCGACTATGACCAAAATTTGGATAGTACTACAACCCAATATATTAATATGACAAACGAGCAGATTGTGGCCGAAATAAATTTAAATGCCACGAAATGATACTCATAAAATGACATATCATCCATGCGGGTTGAGCTATTAATGAAATATTGGTTTTTCTGAAAGCGTTACTAAATCTTTGATTTCGCTATTTAGAATCTGATACTTTATCTTCACCAAAATGCACGATTCATGCAGTGGCAACAAGCTTTGAAATCGGTTATTACTGAATTGATAATTTTGTATCTTTGATAAAAAGCCAAGCAAAATGAATTTAGAAGGTCGAAGAATAGAATTTATACAGGAATTCTTAAAACTTCAAAGTGAAGAAGCTGTTTCTCGTCTTGAAAAAATATTGAGAAAAGAAAAAAATGCATCAGACGAGCAAAAAATTGGACCAATGACTCGAAATGAATTGAATAAACGAATTGATCAATCGGAATCTGACTTTCAAAACAATAGATTTAAGACAAGTTCAGAGCTTTTAGAAAAATTTGAATAATGAAACTGCAAGTTATTTGGTCTGAATTTCCCGAAATCCAACTCGACGAAATCTATGAATTTTAACGAATTATACGAATCAGCATACAACCAAAACCTTCATCACCATCCAAGGAAATTTGTTGAGTTCTTCGCTCATAATAGAATCTTAATTGAAGGTCAAAACTTATCCAATAATAATGTAATCTACGATAGTGTAACTCGGTTGACAAGTGATTATGCTCACAGCTTAACTCTGAATGAGAGCTATACTAAGGCAAGACCGGAAATTGAAAAGGCTATTAAACTTTTTGAGAATCATCCTGATTACAAAACAGAGAAGTTACTAGAAAATAAATATTATGAGACATTAATATTTGATAGGTCAGTGGTCAAATATTATGCAAAGAATTACAAAGAGGCGATTGTAGATTTGAACATATTAACAAATAATTTCCCTGAAAATGAGAAGTATGAAAATTGGTTAAGAGCGGCAAAAGCATATAAACTTAATGAAATAGAAAGGATTCTATATATAGTTAGTCCAGCGATGATTCTTTGCGACATTTTAGCGGATGATAACAACCTTATTCTATCTTCAATCATAACGGTAGTACTAGTTGCTTGTTTAATTGGAATCGGTGTAATAGAATTCTTAAAATGGAAACGGAGAAAGATAAAATCCACATAGTAATGGACAATTAAACATAGGATTTTTCCGCTACGCAAAAGTTCAAAGGATTCTGATTTTAAACCAGAATCCAATTTTTTAAAAACTACACCTTCACCTCTTTTCCCAAAGTTGTAGATTTGCAACAAGCCATGAAATCGAATATAACTGAATTGATGATTTTGAGACATTGATAAAGAGCCAAGTACAAGAATTTCTGATTAAACCGCACTTAACACCCAAGGAGCTCTTCCTTGAGATAGTTGATTTCCTATGATTTATTTAGCAAGGAGGTTTCTTGCGACTGAAAAAAAATCGATCTCCTGCGAGGGATTAATTCAAGGGTCACGTCTATAGCATCAAAACATATAGACATGAAATATTTTCAGTTAATCCTTTATCCTTTATTAATGGCTGCAGTTGTAGTCGCAATTGACAGTTGCAAGGTGAGCACGGGTCAAGATAGCAGCAACGAGACCGTATTAAACGTAGATTCTGATCTCTTCCTAGCTGGCACTACTGTCACCACGGTAGATTGTACGCTCTCCGATGGCACCAAAACCACTTGCTATCAGATTGTAGCTAGTACTCCTACTGATCATGACATGGGACCTTGGTGTCCTGACAATATTGCTGATGGAGCTGAAGCTGGAGGCATTTGGATAAACGATGGAAAAATTTACGATGTAGATGGTGAATTCATCGAAAACCTATCTACTTTCTATAACGATGATACGTGGCAGATGTATGATGCCGATGGCAATGTTTATAAAACAACGACATTACAAGACTGCATCAATGCGGCTAACCCAAATGTAGGAGAGGAATACAAAAACTTCTGCGTAGAGTGCATCCCTGATCATATAGTTGGTTTGGAGCGCACCTGGTTGATCCCAACTACTCCCGTCAAGTTGAATGGTTCATCATCATTTGCACGAGGAGGTGGAGGGCCACCACAAGGAGAAAGACCTCTGGCAGGAGGAAGACCAGAAAGAGGGGGACGTCCTCATGGTGGTGGACGAGTTCCGCAAGGAACTTTTGGCCCAAGTGTTCGTGGCATTGCCTTCAATGGCGTGGAGTTTTCCGGTTCCGCACCTGTGGATCATATATTGAGCGCCTACACTTTGGCACCATTTGATGATGCTGGCGGACATATCAATGTTCATCAAGGTTACCATTACCACGCTGCTACAGGGGTTTCAAAAAAGATCGGTCAAAAGGACGGTCATGCTGCCATGATAGGATATGCTATGGATGGACATGGGATCTTCTCCCAACTCAATGAAGATGGTAAAGAGCCTGCTGATCTTGATTCATGCAGAGGACATTATGATGAGGTGAGGGGCTATCATTACCATGTAGATGCTCCTGGAGCCAACAATTTTATTAATTGTCTGGCAGGTGCTTATGTAAACTAGCAATTTTCAAAAAAAAAGATTTTAATCCTGCGAGGGATTAGAAAGTATTCTGCGTCTTTAAAAGTGAAATGACGGAAGTCGCAGATTAAAAATTAACAGTTAAACTAATATAAACATCATGAACATTATGACTCACAAATTAATAACCCTTTTATTGGTACTTGTAACTACAACAATTATATCATCTTGTGGTTCTGATGATGCGATAGATGTAAGTGTGGGAGATAAC
>CAXBNB010000249.1:0-6297 GCA_963976505.1 uncultured Reichenbachiellaceae bacterium | reverse complement strand
AGCCTACCTAGCTCCGGAAATTCTACGTCATAACAGATCAAAATACCTACCTTTCCACAATCGGTATCAAACACTTTTAATTCAGTGCCACCTTCCATGCCCCATACTTTGGCTTCATCGGGGGTAACGTGCAGTTTTTCATATCTTTCTACAGTGCCATCTCGCTTACATAAATACCCTACATTGTAGAGTCTGTCATTTAGTATCTCCGGCATACTCCCGGATATGATATTGATATTGTAAGATATGGCTAACTCTGAAAATTTCTGAACGATGACAGCCGTGTGTTTTGCCAGTTCTCTAATGGCCTGAGGTTCATTCATGTGGTTGTTTTCAGCCATCAGAGGAGCATTGAAAAACTCAGGAAACAAAGCGAAATCTGACCTATAACCGGAAACTGCGTCAATAAAATATTCGGCTTGTTGCAGCAAGTCTTCTAAGTCCTTGTAAGGCCGCATTTGCCATTGAATCAATCCCAGCCTCACAATTTTCTTTATGATACTCGGTTTCTTATTTTGCTTTTCGTAATACAAATTGTCCCACTCCAATAAAACTGCATAATCATTGGAGTCCTTATCACCTTCCAGGTAGTTTTTAAGAATCTTAGAAGGGTGGAAATCATTCGAAATCTGGAAATTGAAAACAGGATCATGAATTTCTTTTCTTTTGACCTTATCTATGTATTCTTTCGGAGACAATTTATCTGAGTACTTGTAATAATTAGGGATTCTTCCTCCAAAAACTATCCCTTTTAAATTTAATCGTTCGCAGAGTTCCTTGCGGTAATCATAAAGCCTCCTACCCAATCGCAATCCTCTGAATTCAGGCTTAATAAACACATCTATGCCATAAAGAATATCTCCATCAGCCGTATGTGTCTTAAAAGTATAGTTACCTGTAACCTCCTTGTAGGTATGCTGTCCGTCAAATTTGCCATAATCAACAATAATTGACAAGGCACACCCTGCTATATCATCGTTAATTTTAATCACCACCTGCCCCTCAGGAAAACGATCTATCAAAGACTTAATGTGTTTTTCTGACCAATATGCATTGGATAAATTGGCATAAGATTCGATCATAGCCTCTTTGAGCTCCTGATAATCATCAAGACTTAAAAAAGTCAATTCAATGTTTTCTATTTCTTTCATATCTGGGACAATTATCTACAATCAGTTCAGGCTCATCCAATTGAGCGGCGCAATTTATCACGCTTTTATTATTTTATGTATAAGCTTAGCCATTATTTTTTCAGTTTGATACTGTCTATAAATAATCTGCTGGTTTCTTTCCAAATCGCTTTTTAAATTGATTGGCAAAAGTGGTCACATTTGTCATACCGATGGACTCCATTGCCGCTTTGCTACTGTCCACCTTTTTATGCTTTAAAAGATGCTCCACATACTGTAATCGTACTTCCTTGATGTATTCAAAGGGAGTAAGTCCAAGCAGTTTTTTGATCATACGATATACCTGCCTTTCGCTGGCTGCCAGCTCATCTGCTAAATCCATCACCGTAAGATTGGAATCACTGATTCTTTGAACCACCAATTGTTCCAGTTTCTGAATGAGTTTTTGCTCTACATCTGTTTTACTTTCGTCATTGTTAAGGAAAATGGCATATTTGGTATTGTTGTCCCACTTCTCTTTTTGATCGATTAAGTTGGCTACTTTGCTTATCAACTCATCTTTGTCAAAGGGCTTTGCCAATAGGTTGTTGACTCCTTTTTCTAGTATTTTCAACTTGTCTTCCTGTGAGGTTCGTGCCGATACTACTAGAATAGGAATATTACTAAAGCGCTCTTCATTTTTGAGGTGGTCCATGAGTTCATAGCCATCCATATAAGGCATCATCAAATCTGTAATCACAAGGTCAATCTTATATTTCTCCAATTGTTGGAGGGCATCCACCCCATTGTTGGCTAAGATTACCTCATAATTTTCTCTGATGAGTGAAGCCATGTACTCCCTTACCTCAGGGTGATCTTCCACCAAAAGAATCCGGTAAATTGTCCCGTATGTTTTTGGAGGTGTCAAATTGACTTTAACAGAACTAGTTTTATCCATCAAGTCGAGTTCTAACGCATACTTTTCTTTAGTAGTACTAGCAATTTCAGGAACAATACCTTGCTGCCCCTGCCCTTCTACCAGTGGTAAAGAGATGGTAAACATTGTTCCTTTACCTGCCGAACTCTCTACTTCAATTTCTCCTTTATGTAAAAGGACAATTTCCTTTACAAGTGTCAATCCTACACCCAAGCCTTCTTTAGACCTGAATTTCCCTTCCGGGATTTGATAATACCGATCAAAAATATACCCTATATATTGCGATGGAATCCCTTGTCCATTATCAGCAATCGTTATTTCACCCTTGTCACCATTCTTAGTAAGAGTAGTTACGATTTCACCACTCTCTTCTGTATATTTTATGGCATTGGAGAGCAAATTGTACACTACTTTTTCAAACTGATAAGGATCTATATTGAAATAAATAGGTTCATCATTATTGGCCTCATATTTTAAGCTGATGTTCTTATAATCTGCGGCACTCGAAAACAGTTTGACCAGCATTCCCAAATACGACACCATATTGACTGACACAGGTGCCAACTTCATTTTTTCATTTTCCAACATGGTCAAGTCTCTGATCTCATCTGCCATTAGCAAGAGCCTCTTCCCATTTTTATTGACAGACCTTAACTTACTTTCATCGTCTGTTGTCAAAAATGAGTCTTTGGATTGAAGCACTTGTTCGATATTGCCAAGAATCAATGTAAGTGGGCTTCTGATATCATGTGAAATATTCGTGAAAAACCTACCCTTTACCCTATCCAACTCTTGCAGTTTCGTTGATTGTTTTTCAATAATAGCCCTTGCTTCTTCAGCTTGTTCCTTTTGTTTTTTCCTTAAAGAAGCAGCTCGGTAAGCAAGGAATATAATTATCACCAATGAGAAAGACCCAATGATAAAAAGAATGATGTACAGGTTTTGCTTCTCAATTACCTCTTGTTGTATTTCTGCCTCAGATTTCAAGACTAAGTTTTCCTTTTCCTTTTGTTCCGTTTCATATTTGGTCATCAGTTCTGTTATCTGCCTGCTTTTTGCATTCGTGTATAAGCTATCCTTTATATCAATGTATTCTTCACTATACGCCAGTGCCTTTTTATAATCAGCCCTGGCATATTCAAGTTCTTTAAGAAAATAAAGGACATTCTTCTTCAACTCTGCACTTTGAATTTCATTTGCTAAACCCAGTGCCAACAACAAATAGTTATCCGCTTCCTTATATTTTCCCTCATTTATTAACAATGCGGCCAAATTGATATAGGCCTTTGCTTCTCCATGCTTATGCCCAATTTCTTTCCTTATTTCAATCGCCTTAAAAAAATACTCTCTGGCTTTTTCATTGTTTCGCAAATAGGCATGACTTTCACCTATGTTGTTATAATTTATTGCCATTTGAAACTTATTATTGTTTCTTTTATTCAACTGCAGAGACAGTGAATCGTATTCCAATACCTTTTCGATATTTCCCTGATCATAGTAAATATTCGCGAAGTTGGTAAGAGTCGTAGCTAAAGATTCTGATCCAATTTTAGTATTAATGGCGTAAGCCTTTTCGAGGTACTTCAGGCCATCTTCATTTTGTTTGAGTTTCCAATGCACCAGCCCCAAATTGTTGTAAAGTAAACCTTGATGTTTTTCATGTTTGGAGCCAATAACCAACGACAAAGCATCGGTATAGTACTTCACGGTCGTATGAAAATCCCCTTTTATATAATAAACATTTCCTATATCCGTCAACAAAACAGAATGGGTAATGTCAGACCCATTCTGTTTCTTTTCATATTCCAGTGCCAGGTTGTAATGATGTAAAGCACTGTCGTATTGATCTGTTTTTTCGAATAAATAACCAAAAACCGTATGAAGGTCTGTATAGAGTTTTTTAAAGTTGTTTTTATCAACCATTCGCCTACTGATACCGATGTAATAAAAAGCGGTATCAGGATTCGAATCCCGAAATGAATTGGCAATATTCTTATACAGTTTTGCTTTGTCCTCGAGGCTTTGTCCCGGTTGATTTATCAATGAGATAAGGGAATCAGACTTGTTCTGTGCTAGAATAGTTAATGTCAAAAAAGACATTATAGAAAATAGAATTGCTTTTATACCAAGATACCTCATTCATGTTTTTTTGAAGAAAGTATAAAGATACATTAACCTCTATATTTCAATGATACAGGTTCAAAAAGTTTGACGTTGTGTCAAACTATTGCCGGACTTTGTTCCGCCACCCCTTCGAAAACACATCAAACACTGCTTCTTGAATAAATTCCAGAAAACCAGTCTAACTACAGCCAGGAATCCGACAACTGATTTAACACTTTTAAAACAGCTCTATTTTTTCCATGCCTGGCTTTCAGCAGTAACTTCCACGTCCCAAGGTTGTGGTGAATTGGGTATGTATTTAGGGTCAGAATCTTTGTCTGGAAAACTGCTTACTACAGCTGCCAATTGTTCGAAGTTTGTTTTCCTCTCAGGTGTATTCAATTCCAATAAGATATCTTTTTCTTCATAAGAATCATTTTTCAGGTCGAAAAACTTTCTAGGTTTTCTGTCTGTTCCAATATACAATTTGTACTGCTTGTTTCTCAACACCCTATCTCTAAAGGCGAATTGGTTCTCAACACCATTCTCTGTAAGCCGGGCTTTATTTCCTCCACCCATTCCCAATATCCATTGGCGTTCTGATGTTTGTTCATTGTTCAGTAAAATATTTTTGAAAGACTTTCCATCAATTGTTATTGATTCGCCTTTGCCATTGGTTGTGGGCAAAGAGCCTCCGGCTAATTCTATAAACGTGGGTAAAATATCAGTGAAATCAATCAAAGCATCTGACACCTGATTGGGTTTTATAGCTTTCGGCCAACTTACAATGAATGGTTCGCATATTCCTTGCTCCGTAGTTTTAGATTTTGCTCCGTTGATCTTCTTCCCTTTGTAAGACCCAACTATACCCCCTGAAGTGCCATTATCAGTAGTCCAAACAATGATTGTATTGTCTCTGACACCAGCATCTTCCAAGCTCTGTACAATTTGTCCGGTGATTTTATCCGTATAATTCACCATGGCTTTGTGCTTGCCAAGTTTGGTTTCTGCCACTTCATCAGGTGTATTTACCAATGGCGGATGAGTCAATACCATCGGATAATAAATAAACATAGGTGAAGCTTTGTGCTTGTTGATAAACCCAGTAATAAAATCCCTGAAAACATCAGGACCAAACTTCCCTTCATAAGTTTTGCTGCCATCAGAAGTAAAAACATAAGGATCTTGATAACGGTTTGCACTAGCCGCAATCCCAGACTCATAACCTGTCCACATGCAATAGTCATCAAAACCAACCTTGTTCAATGCATCGGGTTCTACCCTAAAATCATCAATTTGCCACTTGCCAGCAATACACGTTTTATATCCAGCCTTTTTTATCTCCTTAACCAGAGCGGGATTCATTTTTTCATCAAAATGAGCTCCTCCTCCCCAGCGAGGAACATCCCAATGGTTTACCCATCCATGCCTAAAGGGATACTGACCTGTGAGTAGTGTCACTCTGGTTGGTGTACACTGTGGCATAGAATATACATTATCGAACTTCATACCGCTCTTAGCAAGTGCATCTATGTTCGGAGTATTGATATCCTCTGCGCCATAGCTGCTGATCCATTCTTTGCCCAGGTCGTCAACAAGTATAAATACAATATTGGGCTTGGAATTTTCTACCATCTCCTGCTGCTGCTGCTTTCCTTCCGAACAACTTAATTGTAAAAGTGCCAAAAATAGAAAAACCCAATATTTCATTTTATATGCTTAAAATTGATGTTCGATGATTTTTATTAAGATTCAGTTTCAACTCAAAGCTGTTGGTAAATTTCATTTAGGTTCAATTCATCACCCATGGTTTTCTGCAAGTCGATGAGCTCCTTGAACATGCCTTTTATTTTGTCGGCATATTCCGCTTTTTCTGCCAGGTCATTCATTTCTTCAGGATCATTTTTTAAGTCAAACAACAAGACCTTATTGATTTTTGGATAAACTAGCAGCTTAAATCCATCCTTACGGATCATCCTTTGAAAATTGACATAAGCGCCATAAACCGCGTCATAATGACCTTTTTGGTTTTTCCCATCAATGATGTCTTTAAAACTATTGAACTCCACATAACTTGGTTTTTCTATGCCAGCAAGCTCCAGACTTGTAGCCATAATATCCTGTAAATATACATCCTGATCCAACCGC
>CAXBNB010000248.1:0-6302 GCA_963976505.1 uncultured Reichenbachiellaceae bacterium | reverse complement strand
TCATGGTTGACGACTCGACCAAACAGTTGATAATCTAAACAATCCCGAACACCCATATAGACAAAAGTTAGATGCTCTTTTTAGTCACCGTGTAGAAGTCTATCAGAAGAAGGACTTGTTACAAGGTTCCAATTTCAACCCCACAGTAGTGCAGGATCAGCTATCAATTATAGTAATGAGCTTTGCCAGTTTAAGGGCGTCCAATAAGGAGGATAGAAAGGTTTTTCAGGAAAATGGTCAGTTAGCTCCTTTTGTGGCTCAATATAAAGATCATTCTCATGTGATGGAAGATACAGACGAAACTGCATTGATCAATGTAATCAGAAGTCTAAACCCAGTACTGGTGGTAGATGAAAGCCACAATGCAGAAAGCACCTTGAGCATTGACATGCTTAAAAATCTTAACCCTTCCTTCATCCTCGACCTCACTGCCACTCCAAAAGACAACAGCAATATTGTGAGTCTTGTGCCAGCCATTGAGTTGAAAAAAGAGCACATGGTAAAACTGCCAGTCATTGTTTACAACCATCATGATAAAACGGAAGTCATCAACAGTGCTTTGCATTTGCAGCGCAAGTTGGAACTACTAGCGATAGAGGAAAGCAAAAAAGGGGGCAAATACATTCGCCCAATCGTTCTGTTTCAAGCTCAACCCAAAACCAAAGATGACAACACCACTTTCGAAAAACTGAAAGATCAATTGCTCAAAATTGGTATTCCGGAGGAGCAAATCAAAATCAAAACAGCCAATAATGACGAATTGAAAGGGATTGATCTAGCGGATAAATCTTCCGCTGTGGACGTAGAGCAGATTCTTGGCAGGGTGCTTCGTCAGCCCTATGTCATGAAACATGTTGCATCCCTGCTCAATGTGTCTTATGTATTGACAGCATCAGCAAAATTCAATGATACGTTGCAAAACATAGTGGAAGGCTTACAAGCATCAGGCTTCAGCGAAAGAGATTACCGTCAAAAAGACATCATGCCGGAGGAGGTAAAGAAAACATCGGGTGGTGATCCAATAGAATCTTTCTTATTTCCTGAACAGCAAGAAGAGGTTGAACAAGGCGAGATGAACATTGATAAAAAGCGAATTTCTTTTAATCCTGATATGGAAAATGAAGTTGCTTTTGATGATGTGGTAGTAGCAGAAATAGAATCAATGGCCGAAGAACAAAATCAGGAAATGGAGGCAGAGATAAAGAAACAGAAAAGTCAGCCTATTGATGAAAACCAATTTATAGAAATGGGAGAAAAAGTAAAACGATATAGATTATTGGATCAACACAAAGAAGTTGCTGATCAAATACACCTTCCACAGTTCTTCCTCGAAACACCGCAAGGAGATATTTTCGGAACAGGTGAAGAATTATTGAACCAAGAAGCATTACTCAAAAATTTCAAACTATCTAATGAAGATACCAAGATAGATTTTGAACAACTTTCATCTGATCTATATAAGGTTGACATTGAAAAAGTCGGTAAAGACCAGTACACCCCTCGATTTACCAAAATTGAAGATCAGCAGGTAAAAGATCCCATGGTTGAATACATTCTGGCAAAGCCAAAAGAAAATCAGGTCAAGGACATAACCCATCAACTAATCCAGATCGTAGGCAATATGTATCCTATTTCCGATCAGGAAATAAGGGTTTACATTGAACACATCTTGGCTGGTCTCAACCCTGAACAGCTACAGGATATTCTGGTAAGAAAATACAGCTATGCGGATAAGATAAAAGTTAAAATAAAACTGCACGCAGATGCCTATGCAGAAGAAGCATTCAACGACATGGTGAAAATTGGCAAGATAGTGACCAGGCCAACTTGGAAGTTTGCTGATGCAATAGTTCCTGGCCCATTGGGTGGTTCTATCAGTAACTCTCTTTATGACCGTGAAGGATCAATGAACAATTTTGAAACTACTGTCATTACTGATATAGCCAGCATGTCGAACATTGCTTTTTGGCATAGAAACCTAGGACGAGGGAAAGGGTTTTCAATCAACGGATTCAAATCGAATCACTACCCTGATTTTGTGGTAGTTACTAAATCAGGGAATATCATTTTGCTAGAAACCAAAGGAGATGACAGAGACAATCCTGATAGTGCATCCAAAAGGAGACTTGGTAACAAATGGGCCGATTTGGCTGGTAAGAAATATCACTATTTTATGGTATATGATAAAATATCCCCCGAAGACGCATTTGATAGAGTGAAAGCAAAGAAATTGATCGAGAAACTATAATGACAGTGAAATTCCATCAATCAAAACAACCACTCAAATCAAAATCTGGCATAGGTTATGACTTTGTTCTAACTCACGAAACTTAGACGTAAAACTACTCCGTTTTATAGACTGTACGGGTAACAATGCTTCGTCCCAAGGTCACTTCATCAGCATATTCCAACTCACCACCCATCGGGATTCCACGAGCAATGGATGAAACTTTTACGCCAAGGCCTTCTAGTTTTCGGGAAATATAAAAAGCGGTAGTGTCTCCTTCCATTGTAGGGCTAAGGGCAAATATCACTTCTTGGATTTCTCCGTCACTTTCTTTTATCCTTTTGATTAATGTTTCGATATGCAAATCTTCCGGACCAAATCCGTCAATCGGGGAAATGATTCCTCCTAGCACATGAAACAATCCACTAAATTGCCCGGTGTTCTTTACAGCTATTACATCAGGCGTATCTTCTACCACACAGATGATAGACAAGTCTCTGTTGATTGTCCTACAGTTGCAATCGGTAGTATGGGAAATAATATGACAAGTATTACAGTACTTAGTGTCTTTGCGGAGTTTTATCAATGCCTCAGACAGCTGTTCTGTGGCAGATTCATTCTGCTTTAATAGATGTAAAGCCAGACGAAGTGCTGTCTTTTTGCCAATGCCGGGAAGCTTAGAAATTTCCCTTACTGCCTCCTCTACCAACTCACTCGGAAATTCCATAAAGACCGAAAATATTAAACTATTGTTGCATTAATGCCTGCATTGGTAATCTCTTCCCTCATTGGTTTCAAAAATGAATAGGAACCTTCTTTTACCTTACATTTACCCTTGAAATGAATAAGCCAGGTGCATTGCTCTGCTTGCATTTTTTCATGTTTACACACTTTAATCAACGTGTTGGTTACATGGTCAAACGTGTTAAAATCATCATTAAATACGACAAGCCCTTTTCCGTCTTCGGTCTCTTGATCCTCCAGTACTTCAACGAGCTCTTCTTCTTGATACTCAAAAGCCATAATTGAATTTATTGATTTGGGCTACAAAATTAACAAATTTTGCTTTAATCGGGAGCAATACACTGCTTTTCATAATAGTATCCATATTTCTCTGCTTAAGGGCTTTGTACCTTACGATTCCGTTTTAATTATTTCTAAGCAGGAAGAAATCACACAAAAGTAAAATCCCTGTATAAGATCTAATCAGAATCGTTTATCACTTCTTCCAAAGGTTATTTGATCTCTCTTTATTCAATCCATTTAATCAATTAACTTTGCGCCCAATTTTATTTTATTCTCATGAACTTAGCTGAAGAAATACAGAAAAGAAGGACGTTTGGAATCATCAGTCACCCCGATGCAGGGAAAACTACACTCACAGAAAAGTTGTTGCTTTTTGGTGGTGCGATCAAAACTGCTGGAGCGGTAAAGTCCAATAAAATTGACCGACATGCTACTTCCGATTTTATGGAAATAGAAAAGCAAAGGGGTATTTCTGTGGCCACTTCAGTGATGGGCTTCAACTATAAGGATGTAAAGATAAATTTGCTTGATACGCCTGGTCACCAAGATTTTGCAGAGGATACCTACCGTACATTAACAGCGGTAGACAGTGTGGTGATGGTCATTGACTGTGTAAAAGGAGTAGAGATCCAAACAGAAAAATTGATGGAAGTCTGCCGGATGCGTAAAACTCCGGTGATGGTTTTTATCAATAAACTCGACCGAGAAGGACAAGACCCCTACGACCTACTGGACGAAATAGAAGAGAAGCTTAATATCCAAGTACACCCGATGAGTTGGCCCATAGGTATGGGAAAATCATTTCAAGGAGTATATAGCTTGTATGAAAAAAAACTTTTGTTATTTCAGGCAAGCAAGCAAAAACTTGATGACACAGACACCATCAGTATCGAGGATGTTAATGATCCTATACTAAATGATTTGTTAGGAGAATCCAGTGCAGCCAAACTGAGAGAAGATGTAGAGTTGGTGGACGGTGTGTATGAAGATTTGGACTTAGAGGCTTACAAAAACGGAGAAGTTGCGCCAGTGTTTTTTGGGAGTGCTGTCAACAATTTTGGTGTTCGGGAATTGTTAGATTGTTTTATCAATATAGCACCTCCTCCATTAGATCGTGAAACAGAATTGAGGCAAATTGATCCTACTGAAAACAAATTTTCTGGGTTTGTATTTAAAATACATGCCAATATGGATCCGAAACATAGAAACAGGATTGCTTTCGTGAGGGTATGCGCCGGTGTATTCCAAAGGAAACAAAATTACCACCATGTGAGGCTCGACAAAAACTTCCGTTTCTCAAATGCAACAGCTTTTATGGCCCAAAGCAAAGAAATCATTGACGAGGCTTTCCCTGGAGATATCATTGGACTTTATGATACAGGAAACCTGAAAATTGGAGACACTTTGAGTGAAGGGGAAAAGGGAATGTATAAAGGCATACCAAGTTTTTCTCCCGAGATTTTCAGGGAAGTGATCAACATGGACGCCATGAAAACCAAGCAATTGGAAAAGGGGCTACTACAGTTGATGGACGAGGGTGTCGCCCAATTGTTTACCTATGAAATGGGCTCAAGAAAAGTGGTAGGTACTGTTGGTGCCCTGCAGTTTGAAGTAATCCAGCACAGATTGAAACATGAATACAATGCTACTTGTAAGTTTGCTCCAATCAATTTGTACAAAGCCTGCTGGATTAGCAGTAAGGACAAAAAGAAAATGGAAGAATTTGTAGATTCAAAATACAGGCACATCGCGCAAGACAAAGATGGTAAGCGTGTATTTATGGCTGAAACTAGGGCATGGCTACAAATGGTGCAAGATAATTTTCCGGAAATTAATTATCACTTCACTTCAGAATTTTAAGATTACTCTTTTTTCTGATAGACTTTTACATAGTCAACAATAAACACATCAGGAAAAATGGTTTTGCTGATTTCTTCTAGTTTGCCTGGATACTCCATGCTTAGAATCATATATTGTTCAATATTTGAAATTCCTTGGGTCACTTCATAAAATTTAAGCCCATCAATATAAAAAATGTATTTATCTGGAAACCATTCCAGACCGAATGTGTGAAAGCCTTCACCCACTCCTTCGAGGTAACTTTGCATGCCACGGGTAGTTTGCTGGTTTGGTCCGTATGCCCAATGTACATTGTGCGATACAATATCAGTTCCCAGTTTTTTGAAAAACTCCATAATATCTATTTCCGCCCCATAAACTGAGGGATCCTCTCCTTTTGATATACTCGTAGATTGAATCCAAAAAGCAGCCCAAACTCCTTGTGATTTTTGTAGTTGGGCACGGCATTCGTAGTAACCATACTTTGACATGAAAAGACCCTGAGTTCCTACAGCACTTCCCAACATCTTATCTCCTTGTTTTAGAGCAAACAATTTCAAATATCCATCTTCCACTTTTACTGCATCTTCCGAAACATAAGCTATGGCTCTTGGTCCCACACCACGAACTTTCCACTTAGTTGAATCCAGTTTCTTCCCTTTAAATTCATCTTCCCACACCAACTTGTATCCTGATTTTTTGGGTTTGAATTTTTCTAGCGATATGGGATCTTGTGCCGGTCTTTGTGCCAAAACTACAGAGGCAAAAAAGAGTAGAAGTAAAGCCGTAAAGGTAGTTTTCATATCATTTTCATTAAGATTCTATTTTCAGTAATTCCTGTAGCTGCCTGTCCAATATGGCAATGCCTTCATCAAAGGAATGAGGCTGATAGCCAAGTGTTGCAACTGCTTTGTCTATTACAAATCCCGTTTTAGCTGGTCTTTTTGCAATCTGGGAAAATGTCGTCGAATCTGCTTCTGCAATAAACGATTTATCGAGATTGAAATAGTTGGCAGTTTTGATAGCCATATCATACGGGGTGAGCATGTCTTTTCCTGATATGTTAAATATACCCGTTTCTTTTTTGGTAGCAGATAAATAGCAACCCATGGCGAGATCTTCCGCCAAGGTTGGCGTTCTCCACTGGTCAGATACCACCTTTATGTTTTTTTGATTTTCAATGCTTTCCTTTACCCAAAGTATTATGTTG
>CAXBNB010000247.1:0-6308 GCA_963976505.1 uncultured Reichenbachiellaceae bacterium | reverse complement strand
AAAAAGCGGAGCAACTGGAAAAGTTGGGCAAAAAAATCTATTGGGAAAATATAGGAGACCCAATATTGAAGAATGCTGATGTACCAGATTGGATCAAAGAAATTGTTTCTGAACTGGTGATGGATAATAAGAGTTATGGTTATTGTCACTCAAAGGGAATCATCGAAACCCGAAAATTTCTGGCGGAAAAAAACAATGAAATTGAAGGAGTGCAAATCAACTATGATGACATCCTTTTTTTTAATGGATTGGGAGATGCGATTGGTAAATTGTATCAATTTTTAAACCCATACTCACGTGTGATTGGGCCTTCACCGGCATATTCTACACACTCTGCTTTTGAAGCAGCACACTCCAATAAAGAACCTCTCACGTACAATCTCGATCCTGATAACAACTGGTATCCAGACTTGGATGATTTGTATCTGAAAGTTAAATATAACCCCAGCATAGTAGGGATATTGGTGATCAATCCTGACAATCCTACGGGTGTTGTGTATCCAGAATCTTATCTCAAAAGAATTGTTGAGATAGCAAAAGAATTTAATTTGTTTGTTGTCAGCGATGAAATCTATGGCAACATCATTTACAATGGCAACAAAACCAAGAGGTTGTCAGAAGTGCTTGGTGACGTACCTGGGATTTCTTTAAAAGGAATCTCCAAAGAAGTGCCATGGCCGGGTAGTCGATGCGGCTGGATGGAATTTTACAATAGAAAATCAGACCGTAACTTTGACGATTATTGTTTGGCGTTGGAAAATGCCAAAATGGTAGAAGTTTGTTGTACTACATTACCACAAAGGGCAATACCGAGAATTTTTTCCCATCCAAAATACCATGAATACTTAAAAGAAAAAAATGAATCCATTGCCACTCGGAGCAACATTATTGGGAGTCATTTCAAGAACATAGATTATATAAAGTTCAACAAAACAAATGGCGCGTTTTACAATACCATCGTCTTTCAAGAGGGTGTGTTGAACAACAACCAGTTTTTGAAAATAGAAGATGACAAAACGAGAGAGTTGGCAGAATCATGGGTGAATGGAATTACCAAGCCTGATAGCAGGTTTGTGTATTACTTGCTTGCATCCAAAGGAGTATGTGTGGTGCCATTGTCATCATTCCAATCCAATCTGCTTGGTTTCAGAATTACATTGTTAGAAGAAGATCCAGAGGTATTGCATTATACTTTTGAGCAAATAGCAAAAGCCATCAATGAATTTTGTAATTCAGACAAAGTGATGGAAGCCGAACCAGCCAAATTAGCATAGTTGACATGGGCGTAGCTACTTTCAAACAATCAGGCGACTTACTACCAAAGGAAGCTCCGGAATTGCACGACATAGTTTCGGCCGCACAAATCCTCAAAGGTGTAGTGATCCATTCGCCACTGATGAAAAATGTCAATTTCTCTGAGAGGTTTGGTGCTGATATTTATTTCAAAAGAGAAGACCTACAAACCGTGAGGTCTTATAAGATAAGAGGTGCTTACAACAAAATATTCTCATTGAACGATGAAGAAAAATCCAACGGCATAGCCTGTGCCAGTGCTGGCAACCATGCCCAGGGAGTGGCTTATTCATGTAGTAAATTAGGCATCAAGGGAGTCATTTTCATGCCTAGCCCTACACCGAAGCAAAAAATCAAGCAGGTGAAAATGTTTGGGAAGGACAAAGTGGAAGTGCGACTAGTGGGTGATACTTTTGATGATGCATACAAAAGTGCCATGGAATACTGTACCAGCAATCAGGTGGCTTTTATTCACCCATTCGACGATGAAAAAGTAATTGCAGGACAAGCGACTATCGGGCTGGAATTGCTACAGGATATTGAAGACAAAATAGACTATCTGTTTGTGCCAATAGGTGGTGGTGGTTTGGCTTCAGGTCTGATTAGCGTATTTAAAAAATTGTCGCCAGACACCAAAATCATCGGGGTAGAGCCGCAAGGAGCTCCTGCTATGAAATCATCCATAGAAAAAGGTATAAATGCGCCACTTGAAGAAATAGATACTTTTGTAGATGGAGCTGCAGTGAAGCAAGTTGGTAACCTAAATTTTAAAATTTGCAAGGATAATCTGGATGATATCATACTTGTACCAGAAGGTAAAATTTGTTCTACAATTCTTCAATTGTACAACGAAGAAGCCATTATTACTGAGCCTGCAGGTACATTGAGTATCTCTGCACTAGACTTTTACAAAGAGGAAATAAAGGGTAAAACAGTTGTTTGTATTGTTAGTGGTAGCAACAATGACATTACCCGAACGGAGGAAATAAAAGAACGATCCTTACTTTACGAAGGATTAAAACATTATTTCATAATCAGGTTTCCCCAGCGTGCAGGAGCATTAAAGGAGTTTGTGAACGATGTATTGAGTCCAGGTGATGATATTGTGCATTTTGAATATTCTAAAAAGCACAGTAGGGAAAGAGGGCCTGCTTTGATTGGTATAGAAATTCAGAAAAAGGAAAACCTAAAGTCACTTTTCTCTAGAATGGAGGAAAAGAATTTTGCGTTTGAATACCTGAATGAGAAACAAGATTTATTACAGTATTTGATTTAAAATAGTTGATATTATAAAATAAATGAAAGTACTAAAATTTGGCGGAACGTCGGTAGGAACTGTAGAAAGCCTGCAAATAGTAAAGCAAATAATTGAAGAGCAACTTGAGCAAGACAAGTTGATTGTTGTGGTGTCTGCTTTGGGTGGAGTAACCACACAGTTGGTTGATTGTGCTGGTCAGGCTTCTTATGGCAACAAAACTTATGAAAGTACTTTGGCTGAACTTGAAGATCGACACCTGAAGGTGGTGACACAGCTGATTGGCATAGATTCTTCTGAGAAACAAAGGGCGAAGATTATTGAGAAATTCAAAAAACTGAAAGACCTGTTTCAAGGAGTGTATTTTGTTAAAGAACTTTCCAACAAAGTTAAGGACGCCATAGTGAGTTATGGTGAGATTCTTTCTTCTTACATTATTCATGAGTACTTGAAATCACAGGGGATTTCTAACCGTCTGATGGATCCAAAAAAAGTGATTGTTACTGACAATAACTTCGGAAAAGCCAATGTCGATTTTGAAGCGACAAATCAGAACATTGTTGACTATTTTCAGGATGCTACGTACCCGGTAATCGTTCCAGGGTTTGTATCTGGAAACAGTAAAGGAGTGACTACTACTTTGGGTAGAGGGTGGATGCTCTTGAAATATGGACCGATGTAAACGGTATGATGACTGCTGACCCACGCATGGTGTCAACTGCTCACACCATTGAAAACATTACTTATCAGGAAGCCATGGAGCTTTCTCACTTTGGTGCTAAAGTGATTTATCCTCCGTCTATTCAGCCTGTGTTGGGCAAGAAAATCCCAACTTATGTAAAAAATACTTTTGACAAAGATGGGTCTTGTACAAAAATTAGTAATGTAAGTACCTCGAATTCCGAGATCATTAAAGGTATTTCTAGCGTCAAGAATATTACGCTTTTGAACCTGACTGGCAGTGGCATGGTAGGCATACCAAGCTTTTCCAACCGTTTGTTCAAAGCGCTTTCCGAAGCTAAGATCAATGTAATCATGATTACACAAGCTTCATCTGAGCATTCGATTTGCGTAGGTATTGACGATGCTGATGTGGATGCAGCCAAGCAGAGTATTGATCAGGAGTTTGTTTATGAAATGAATACCAAAAAGATCAATGCACTGGAAATAGAAAGAAACCTAGCTGTGGTTGCTTTGGTTGGAGAAAAGATGCAACACCATGTCGGTGTGAGTGGCAAGATGTTCGAATCTTTGGGACTCAATGGCATCAACATCAAAGCCATAGCTCAGGGATCATCCGAGCGCAACATCACCGCAGTGATTGACGAACACAACCTGAGAAAAGCACTGAACGCATTGCACGAAAGCTTTTTCCTTTCCAGAAGAAAAAAACTCAACATCTATATGATTGGAGTGGGCAATGTGGGTGGCACTCTGTTGGATCAAATAGCCAAACAGCATAGCTATTTGCTCGAAAACGAACAAATAGATCTGCGCATAGTTGGTATTGCCAATAGCAAAAGAATGCATTTCGAAGTGGATGGTATTGATTTGGAAAATTGGAAAAATACTCTTTTCGAAAAAGGCGTAGGCATGGATGCAGCCCTTTTTATCAAAAAGATCAAATCCTACAACCTGATCAATAGTATTTTTATAGACAACACTGCCAATGCTGATATAGCCGGATTGTACAAGGATGTGTTGTTGAACAATATTTCCATCGTAACTCCCAACAAAATTGCATGTGCTTCGTCCTACGAAAATTACAAAGAGCTTAAAAATATCACACAGGAATACAACTCTCGATACCTATTCGAAACCAATGTAGGTGCAGGGTTGCCCATCATTTCTACCTTGAGTGATTTGATAAAGAGTGGGGATAAAATAAATAAAATTCAAGCCGTACTTTCCGGAAGTCTCAATTTCATTTTCAACTATTTTAATGCAG
This sequence comes from uncultured Reichenbachiellaceae bacterium, assembly GCA_963976505.1. Taxonomy (GTDB): domain Bacteria; phylum Bacteroidota; class Bacteroidia; order Cytophagales; family Cyclobacteriaceae; genus CAXBNB01. Next base: position 1,812 of record CAXBNB010000247.1, on the reverse strand, counting down.
ATACGAAATTTGCTGATATTGTAAAACAAGCTCAGGTAGATGGTTACACAGAGCCTGATCCACGCATTGATTTGAGTGGGGTTGATGTCATGCGTAAGATATTAATTTTGGTGAGGGAAAGTGGTTTTAAATTTGAATTGGAAGACATTGACAATGAAGCCTTTATTCCTGAGGAATGCATGAAAACGGACAGTGTGGAAGCATTCTATAAAAAGATAAGTGAAAATGAAGCCCATTTTCAAGGTATATATGCCAAAGCATCTACTGAAAACAAAAGACTGAAATACGTGGCGACTTTCGATAAAGGAAAGGCATCTGTAGGCTTAAAAGAAATTCCTTCAGACCATCCTTTCTACAACCTGGAAGGCAAAGACAATATTGTGCTTTTTTATACCAACAGGTACAACGAGCAGCCATTGGTAATTAAAGGTGCAGGAGCAGGGGCTGGAGTGACCGCATCTGGTATCTTTGCCGACATTATGAAAATTGCTAACAGCTGATAGGAACAAACGAATGCAAGAATCAATAAAAGTATTTGCTCCGGCAACAGTAGCGAATGTAGGGTGTGGTTTTGACATCATGGGGTTCGCCCTTGAAGAAATAGGTGAGGAGATCATCATTAGGAAAACAGAGACTGCTGCCCTCACCGTATTGCCTGTCCGTGGGTTTGAAGACATACCAACCGACCCTGAAAAAAATGTAGCAACTGTAGCCGTAAAAGCCATGTTGGACAGATTGTCGATTACTCAGGGTTTTGAATTTGAGTTTATCAAACACATCAAACCCGGAAGTGGATTGGGCACGAGTGCTTCCAGTTCAGCAGGGGCGGTATTCGGTGTGAATGAAATGCTTGGAAGACCTTTTGAGAAAAAAGACTTGGTAGAGTTTGCCATGGAAGGGGAGAAGTTGCTTTCTGGTAAAGCACACGGAGACAATGTGTCGCCTTCTTTGCTAGGAGGATTTCAGTTGATTAGGGGGTACAACCCACTTGATTTGGTCGATGTTTCTTTTCCAGAAAATCTGTATGTGACTATAGTTCACCCTCAGGTAGAAATAAAAACCTCCGAGGCTCGTAAAATGCTGCGCACGGAAATACCAATGTCAGAGGCAGTAACGCAGTGGGGAAATGTTGGCGGCTTGGTTGCAGGGTTATATACTTCGGATTTTGATTTGATAGGCAGATCGATGCAAGATGTGATCGTAGAACCCATCCGTTCCAAACTGATTCCTAAGTTTGATGAAGTAAAGTCTGCCGCACTTTCGGTAGGAGGCGTAGGGTGCAGTATTGCTGGCTCAGGACCTTCCATATTTGCTTTCAGCAAAGACGAGGAAACAGCCCAAAAAATTAAATTAAAAATGACAGAAATATATGGTGAGGCTGGTATTGAGGTGATATTATATATTTCTAAAATAGGAAAAACTGGTGCGAAGATAATCGGCTAGTGTAAAGAATAAAATTGAGGTACCATGAAGTACTTGTCTTAATTTGGAAGGTCTATACCTTCTGACTTCTGACTTTTGACTTCCAACTTCTTAAACAATGAAATACTACAGCACAAATAAATCAGTTCCAGAAGTTTCTTTTGAAGACGCCATAGTTAAAGGACTACCAGAAGACAATGGGCTTTTTATGCCTAAAAAGATAGTACCACTGCCACAGTCTTTTATCGATGGTTTGAAAGGCTCTTCATTGCAGGAGATTGGCTATGAAGTGGCGAGCAGGTTTATTGACGAAGAAATACCTGAAGCAGATCTAAGGACAATCATCAATGATACCCTTGCATTCGATATTCCAGCGGTACCTGTAGAAGA
>CAXBNB010000246.1:0-6319 GCA_963976505.1 uncultured Reichenbachiellaceae bacterium | reverse complement strand
AACTCCATATAAAATAGTAATAACCGCCAACACCAATGCAGGCATGATATAAGCCCTCTTCCATCCTAATTCTACAAATATGTATTCGTTGGTAGCCCAATAGGTAGCGAAAATTGTAGCTAAAAAAGCCCCAATTACATAGCACGTGCTCCACCACGACATTACAACACCTCTTTCTTTTGGCATATACCAAGGAGTCATATTCTTGATCAATCCCGACCAACCAGTAGATTGGCCAAATCCATTGGCACCCATTAGAAAGGCAAATGCCAACAAACTACCCGTCATTCCCATCGTAAAATTGGCTACCACAGCTATAGATAGCCCGATGGAAACAATCAATCTTGGTCCTAATCTGTCGGACATGTATCCACTGATAAACTGACCTACCATATAGGTAAAGCTGTAAACAGTGAGTACAATTGCCATATCATTTTTTGTATAACCCAATTCATCTATGATAATTGGCATTGTTACGCTGAAGTTTTTCCTGCAAAAGTAAAAACCCGCATAAGCGAGCCAACTCAAGGTGAATACCCTGAAACGCCAATGTTTTAAAGTCTTGTTAATCAAAATTATTGTTGTTTATAAGTTTATTATTTGTCAAACATAAATTATATATTGTAATATAAATCAATATTTATACATAAAATTTTCATATAAGTAAATATATAAATAGTTTTACAGCCAATAGCATAATGTATAAAAAATGAATGTTAAGAAATCATGAACAACGATAATATTCCTGACAACCCATATTTTTTATTGACTCCAGGTCCTCTAAGTACTTCTAAATCGGTGAAAGCTGTGATGCTTCGGGATTGGTGTACTTGGGATGAAGATTATAACCTTGGAGTAGTAGAAAAAATCCGTAATGGATTGGTAAAACTGGCATCAGATTCTGATGAATATACATCTGTACTAATGCAGGGCAGTGGTACTTTCAGTGTTGAGTCGGCCATTGGAAGCGTATTGCCTCCAAATGGCAAATTACTTGTATTGGCAAATGGTGCTTATGGCAAAAGACTTGCGCAAATTTCTACTCGACTCAAGATTGAAACTATAGTTCATGACAGTGGAGAAGTGAAACAACCAGACTTAGACCTGTTAGAGTCAACATTAAAAGCTGACCCAGCGATCACTCATGTGACAGTGGTACATTGCGAGACCACTACTGGAATGCTCAACCCAATAGAAGCAATTGGCAAGATAGTAAAGTCACACAATAAGGTATACATCGTGGATGCGATGAGTAGTTTTGGAGGAATTCCGATTGACTTACAAAAAGTCGGAATAGATTTTTTAATAAGTAGTGCCAATAAATGTATTCAGGGGGTTCCAGGATTTGGTTTTGTAATAGCCAAAAAAGATGAACTCGAAAAAACCAAGGGATTTGCAAGGTCATTGTCTCTTGACTTGTATGATCAATGGAAAACCATGGAAGATGGCAAGGGCAAATGGCGGTTTACCTCGCCTACCCATACAGTTAGGGCATTTATGCAGGCTATGATAGAATTAGAAGAAGAGGGAGGTATAGCACAACGATACAAGAGGTATTCTGAAAACCATTCCATATTGGTAAATGGAATGAAAGAAATAGGAATCAAATGTCTCCTTTCAGAAGACAAACAATCACCTATAATCACTTCATTCATCAGCCCTGATGGTTCAGCATACAATTTCAATCAATTGTATTACACCTTGAAGGAAAAAGGATTTGTAATATATCCTGGAAAAGTCTCAGTAGCAGATACTTTCAGAATCGGAAACATAGGTCATATATACCCTGATGATATGCGCAGCTTGATAAAAAATATTCAGGAAATAGTATTCTGGTAGAGGGTTTTACCTACATCAAGAATTTAAAAAGTAAGGTGCTATTGGAAACTAGAAATTCAATAACACTTTACTTTTTTTGTTTACCCTTTTCCTAAAACAAAGAAGTAAACTTTAAAAAGAACGGCCTGAGTCTTGTCATTGTTCTTCACCGAATGAGGAAAACTCCCATCGAAATAAAAGGTATCACCTTCTGCCAGCACTACCTCTTCATTGTCAAAACCATAAGTAACTGTACCGCTGATCACATAGATCAACTCCATGGCATCAGTTGCTATTGGCTCCCTATAGCAATCAGGTCTAACACGTACTATATTCGCCCTAAAATTGATGTCAGAAAGATCCTGATGTATCAATGATTCATAAGTCAATCCCTCTGAGTCTTCTCTTTCTTCAATATTTCCTTCATCTTTTTTGACCAGCAGGTAAGACACTTCTTTGTTGCTGACCACATTTTCAACTAGGTCGGCCATATTTACATCGAGGGCTTTTGAAATATTTAGGAGAACAGGAAGCGAAGGTACTGCCCTGAAGTTTTCGATTTTAGACAACAAACCTGCGGTAATATTGCTACGGGAGGCTACCTCTTGCAAATTCAAATTTCTGCTTTTCCTTTCCTCTTTTATCTTCTTTCCAATATTACTTAAGATGTCATCTTTTACCATTATTTATTTTTTAGTTGAACGTCTAAAACTGCAATCATCAGGTTAAAAAAATGAGCCTAACCTAACTCTTTTAACAAATCAGTCACAAATTAATAACACTTGTATGATGTAGCCGATGTTAAATATAATATTTATTAAAGTTTTTTACTAATAGTTAATATAAATTCTTATTTTTGACAAATATTACAATTTATAAGAAACTAAGACATGATCAAAGTAAACGGTAAAAACTACAACACGAAAAACAAACCTGTGGTAGCCATCTGTATGGATGGCACTTCTTACGACTATTATGAAGCGGCCAAAGATAAGATGCCAAACCTACAAAGGTTTATTAAAGATGGCTCATTAGGCTTTGTAAATTCCGTAATACCATCATTTACTAACCCTAACAACATGGCAATTGCCACGGGAGTTACTCCGGACATCAACGGAATTTGTGGAAATTTCTATTACGACAAAGCCTTGGATGAGGAAGTAATGATGAATGATCCTAAATACATGACTGCTGAGACAATCTTTTCAGCATTTGCAAAGGCAGGGAAAAAAGTTGCTGTAGTTACGACCAAAGACAAATTAAGAAAGATGTTGAGCAAGGACCTTTCTGAAGGCATTTGCTTTTCCGCTGAGTTTTCTGTGCAAGCAAACATAGAAGAAAACGGTATTGAAAATGTGATCGAATTGATGGGCAAACCCAACCCAACCATCTACGATCCCAATATTTCTGTTTATTGTATAGAGGCAGGAGCAAAACTTCTAAGCAAAGAACATTTTGACTTATTGTACTTAACCACTACAGATTTTGTACAGCATAAATATGCGCCAAACGATCCAGAGGCAATTGAATTTCTAGCAAATATCGATCACTGGATCGGAGAGTTAGACAAGCTTGGTGCGATCATAGCAGTTACAGCCGATCACGGCATGAGTGCAAAAACCAATCCTGATGGAAGTCCTAAGGTTCAATTTATAGAAACCATACTGGCTGAAGCAGGCATCAAATCACGTGTAATACTTCCTATTACTGACCCTTATGTGGTACACCACGGTGCATTGGGTTCTTATGGCACAGTATATTTAGCCAACGACGACATAGCAGCTGCAAAAGCTGTATTGTCTGGACTCGAAGGTATCGAACTTGTATTATCAAATCAGGAAGCTGTTGAGAAATTCAATCTGCCTGGAGATAGAATTGGTGAATTGGTCGTACTATCTGACGAGCACACCGTAATTGGTCGATCAAAAGACTGGCATGACCTAGATAAAGTAAAGAGTGGATTGAGGTCTCATGGTGGGTTGCACGAAAGTGTGGTACCAATGATTTTGAACAGAAAGCTGAATCCGGAATATGCTAGTAAGCTGGCAACCGGTGATGCACGAAATTTCAACATCTATGACTTTTTGTTCAACGGAACAGTAGATTAATCACATCATGGAAAACGATTCAATTATAGAATTTGGCAGCATAATTGGCGGCCAAGAAATAAAATCAAGTGAATGGATTGATGTATTCAATCCATTCTCAAAGAAAAAAGTAGGCCGTGTTTCTTCCATTTCTCCTGACAAGATAGATCAGGTAATAGAAGATACTTACAACACCAAGCTCAAGCTGACCCGGTACGAAAGACAAGCTATTTTGAACAAAATGGCAGATGCGGTTGATGCACGAGTAGATGAAATCAGTAGAATGATTACTGATGAAGCAGGGCTAAGCTTGAAGGATACTCGCTACGAAGCGAGCAGGGTTGCTGATGTTTTGAGGTTTTCGGCTATCAAAGCACTGGATGACGATTCACAGGTATTTCCTTGTGATGTATCAAAGAATGGAAAAAACAGAAGGATCTATACAACTAGGGAGCCGTTGAAATTAATTTCAGCCATCACCCCATTCAACCATCCAATGAACCAGGTGATTCACAAAATAGCTCCTGCCATTGCCACCAACAATACGGTGATATTGAAACCTTCTGAAAGGACTCCATTATCTGCGTATTACTTGGCTAAACTGGCTTTGGATTGCGGACTGCCTCCACATGCACTCAATGTAGTGAATGGACCAGTCGCAGAAGTCGCCAACAAATTGGTGACAGACGATAGAATCAGTCTGGTGTCATTTACTGGAAGTAGCAGCATTGGCAAGTTGATTGCCAAAAATTCAGGATATAAAAAAGTAGTACTTGAGTTAGGTGGGAGTTCTGCCATGCTTATATTAGAAGATGCTGACATTGACGAGGCAGTGGAAATCACCATCAACGGCACATTCAAAAATTCCGCGCAAAGGTGTACAGCGATTCGCAGGATATTGGTGCATGAATCTATCGCTGATGAGTACGCTAAAAGACTTACGGCTGCTGTAGCTAAAATCACTTATGGGGATCCTTACAATCCAAACAACGACATGGGTACAGTCATCCATGAAGATGCGGCTATTGAAATGGAAGCCAGGGTAAATGATGCAATAAAAAATGGTGCAAAGTGCTTGATAGGGAACAAAAGAGAGGGAGCGGTGTACTCTCCTACTGTTCTTGATCATGTGGACAATAGTTTTGAGGTTGTGGCAAAAGAAACCTTTGGCCCTGTTGCTCCAATCCTAAGGTTCAAAACTTTGGATGAAGCACTTGACATTGCCAATGACACACCTTACGGGTTGTCAGGTGCAGTGGTGAGTAACCACTGGCCATCTATTCAGCGTGTAATTACAGAACTAGAAACAGGTACAGTAAATGTAAATGAAGCTCCAAGTTACCGCCTGGAATGGACTCCTTTTGGCGGGGTAAAAGATTCCGGGTTGGGTTATAAAGAAGGTGTGATAGAAGCAATGAAAGCTTACACCTATGTGAAGACTTATTCTTTACCTTGGGCTACCCCTTAATTATGAAATTGAAGTAGAATCCAATTTATATACACTTAGTGTAAAATGGCAACCTTGATTTATTGGTTGTCATTTTTTTATTTCCTGATAATTTATAGCGCGACTTGCATTTGCTCTATAAATGCCTTTTCACTGGAGAGGTCTTTCTCCTCAAAAGTAGGGTAAGGCAATTGCATACACTGTACAATGTCATTGGCATTGCTTAAGTAATTCATTATCTCCTGACTCATTTCAGATGATTCTATGCCCGTTTCATAATAGCATGTAGGAATTTCATTGAATTCATCAATGCTGCATTCTGACCCCACTTTTCTCAAAACGATCCTTCTGGCCACTGGCATTTTGGCAACAGACAGATTTAAATAAATTCCTTGAAGTATCGTAAATGACCTGGTAAATGGCATTGTCAGGTGAATTAACCCTGTTTCTTGTATGTTTTCTTTCGAATCAATCAAATGAATACTCATCAAGTGACTGCCTCCCAAAAACATAAACCCCTCGAAAGAATGTTCAGTCAACTGATTTCCTTTCCTAACTTCAATTGTCTTCCTATAGCTATTGTTTCTAATCAAAAAAGGTTCCTTCTTAATTTCAGGGGCATAAGCGGAGTGGGTATAGCACTCAAACAATCCAGTGAATGATTTGGACATGGACTCATACGAAGTGGCCATTGCATTTTTATACGGACTAAAATGATCCTTACTAGATTCTATTGTTCCCCTGTCTTCCGGAATGGATTTTAGCACATTGATGTAAATGGGTAGCTTCCTGATCGTTTTGTCTTTAGAGAGATTGTTCACCAAATCAAAAGCTGCTTCCACAACGCCCACTTCTGTATCTAAACCAGATTTAGGATTAATTATAGCAGGAAAAACTGTCTTGTACATGCTGGATAAGACCGGAGAATGCAATTGTAATATGGCCGAAATCTCATTCATCTTATGGC
>CAXBNB010000245.1:0-6330 GCA_963976505.1 uncultured Reichenbachiellaceae bacterium | reverse complement strand
TTGGATATTGATGCTTTACGCATAGTTGCCAATGGAGTAAATGCTTTGAGATCAAGTGACAATGCTACCATAGTAGTCACCCACTACCAAAGGTTATTGGATTATATCGTTCCGGATTTTGTTCATGTATTGTACAACGGTAGGATAGTAAAGTCTGGAACCAAAGACCTGGCTCTAGAACTGGAAGAAAAAGGTTATGATTGGATAAAGGCAGAAGCCAATCTGGAAACTGCTTAATACAAAAATCACTAACTACATTTTATTGAATGGATTCTAAATTCAAAAATATATTAGACCAAGAATTGGTCGCTAAAGCAGAGGCTTTTTCAGGTTCATTGAATGGCAGTGCTATTAATGAACTTCAGTCTGCCAGAAGCGAAGCATTGGATTATTTGAAAACCACTGGTTTTCCAGCGAAAAAAACAGAAGCATATAAGTACACCAATATTTCCAGAGATATAGCTCAAAACTTCGATTTATCGTTAAGTCTGAAATCAACAGAGTTGTCTCTCAAGGAAATCAAAGGTTTATTTAATGTTGACATTGAAGCGAATCATCTGGTCTTTATCAATGGCATTTACAACCCCTCATTATCAGAAATTAGCTCTGATGATTCAGAATTAGCTATTTCTACTTTTAATGAAGTAGCGTCAAAGAATCCGGGTAAGCTTGAATCGCTAGTTGGGAAATATGCTAAAGCATCGAAAGATCCTTTTACAGCTCTTAATACAGCTTTCACCAACGATGGCGTACTGGTTGAGATTCCTAACAACAAAGAGTTGAGTCTCCCTGTCATTACTTACTTTATAGCAGATGCTACCCAAGGTGAGTGTATTAGCTTTCCTAGAACTTTGTATGTAATAGGTCAAAATGCTAAAGCTGACTTTATCCATTTCACCAAATCATTGGGGGAACATAAGACATTGAAAAATCAAGTAGATGAAATTATCTTAGGCGAAAATGCCCAAGGATCTCTCTACAAAATTCAGGATGATTGCGAGACTTCTTATGCTGTTGGTGAGACTAAAGTTTACCAACCAAATAATAGTAGATTTTCTGCCATAACTATCACTCTTAATGGAGCGGTAATCCGTAACAACTTGAATATAGATGTGGATGGAGAAGGCTGTGAAGCTAATATGTACGGTCTTTACCTTACTAAAGGGAAGACTCATGTTGACAATCAGACAGAAGTAGATCACATCAAGCCCAATTCATACAGCAACGAACTGTATAAAGGCATCATGGATGAAAACTCTAAAGGGGTTTTCAATGGCAAAATTTATGTTAGAAGAGAAGCCCAAAAAACCAATGCTTTTCAATCCAACAACAATGTTTTGCTTTCTGATACTGCGACGGTCAATACCAAGCCTCAATTAGAAATTTGGGCTGATGATGTCAAATGTTCGCACGGTTGTACCATTGGTCAATTAGATGAAGAAGCGGTTTTTTATTTAAGATCACGTGGAATTGAAGAAGACAGTGCAAGGGCCATGATTTTAAGGGCATTCGCTCGAGAAGTCTTGGAAAAAATCGAATATCAGGGATTGAAGGAGTATGTAGAAAATGAAATCACCAAAAGATTGAGTTTGTAAAAACCCCCAACCAGAGGTTGTAACCTCATGAGTGGTTTGAATAACAAACTCCATTTAAAAAGAATTTGAAAATATTTTCCATAGAAAGTAATGATAGCAACGGCATTTGATGTAGAGGCAATAAGAAAGGAGTTTCCGATACTTCATCAGCAGGTGAATGGGAAACCTTTGGTCTATTTTGACAATGCTGCTACCTCTCAGAAACCTAAATGCGTCATAGATGCTCTTACAGCTTACTACAATCATGACAACTCTAATATTCACAGAGGGATTCATACACTAGCAGAGCGAGCTACTGCTTCTTTTGAGCAGACTAGAGAGAAAGTAAGGGATTTCATCAATGCAGGGGAAGCAGAAGAAATTATTTTCACAAAAGGCACAACGGAAGGAATTAACCTTGTGGCTTCTTCCTTTGGTAGAAAGTTTATCAATGAAGGTGATGAAATCATTATTTCAGCCTTAGAGCATCATTCTAACATTGTACCATGGCAATTGCTATGTGAAGAAAAAGGATGTGTGCTCAAAGTCATCCCTATTAACAAAAAGGGTGAAATCATCTTTGAGGAATACGTGAACCTCTTGAATGAGAAAACCAAATTGGTAAGCGTCAACCATGTATCCAATTCACTGGGGACAATCAATCCTGTAGAAAAAATAATTGAAGCTGCGCATAAAGTAGGAGCTAAAGTACTTATAGATGGTGCTCAAGCGGCTCCACATTTAGATATTGATGTACAACAATTAAATTGTGACTTTTATGTGTTGTCGGCACATAAAGTATATGGGCCTACGGGTACTGGTGTGCTGTTTGGCAAGAGAGAAGTATTAGAAATGATGCCTCCCTATCAGGGCGGTGGTGAAATGATCAAAGAAGTTCATTTTTCCGGCACTACCTTCAATGACATTCCCTATAAGTTTGAAGCAGGGACACCTAATATTGGTGAAGTCATTGCCTTCAAAGAAGCACTAGAATTTGTCGATCGTGTTGGCAAAGAAAACATTGCTGCATATGAAGATGAATTGCTGAAATACGCTACAGATTTACTTCAAGATGTCGAAGGATTTATTCCTGTAGGTACAGCAGATAAGAAGGCAAGTGTCATTTCATTTTTGATAGATGGCATTCACCCTTTTGACTTGGGTCAGCTTTTAGATGCCAAAGGTATCGCAGTTAGAACTGGTCATCATTGTACACAGCCCTTGATGGATTTTTACGAAATAGAAGGAACTGTTAGGGCTTCATTTTCTGTTTACAACACCAAAGAGGAAATCGAGTATTTTGTAGAGTCATTGAAGTCAATTATTAAAATGCTTAAATGATGAATTATTATTAGAATACATCTATTTAAATATGAAAATTGAAGATTACTATAAAATGGTAGATGATGCTATAAACGATTTGGAGAAAATAAATCACTACAGATCCTTATATATTTTCGCTCATACAAAATTACGAGTTTATGACATAGTCAAAATAGTTAACAGAGAATCACAAGAAACATTCGAAGAATCTGTAGTGCAATCTGATGAACAGATTATTCATGAAATAGTATTGAAAAGTGATCATAGTTTAAGGTTTTTACTTTCTGGGTTAAAGGAAGAGTATCTTGAGAATCAATTGTTAAGAATAAAAAAAGGTACTGTGTCAAATAGTTCAGTAGCCTTCGGAGGAAAAAACACAGAATTCAAAACTCGGTTAGGAGATGAGTACAAAGAAATAACTTTGGAAATTCTAAACTCTATGACAAAAGGATCAATTGATAATTTTCTGAATAAAATAAATGTAGCAAAAAAGAAATTTAGGAATTGTGCGCCGTTTAAAGTGGGTCAAAAGGTGAAAGTTGTTGGTTATGAGAAATTTGGAACCATACAAAGAATAAATAATCAACTTGACGGATCGTATGTTTATATATTAACTACAAAAGAAAATGGGTATAACACTATGGTAATGAACCCAAATAAGTCAAATTCAGGTGGGTTTAAAACGGAAGAATTAGAAAAACATGAATAACTTTTTCAAGCAGAGATCAATTGGGAATGTTGAATTTAATTTTCAAATTTCGGTAGAAATAAAAAATTTAATAGCAATAGTTAGAGTAATTATTGTCAGTCCGAATAAAAGTGAGTTTCTTACTAAGAATGACGCATCTATAATACTTGAGAGTATTGCAGAAGAAGTACTAGATGGAATCGCTGAAATTAAAACTTTCAATAAGACTATTAATCCTATCGAGATTCGTTCAGAGTGGTTGGCTCAATATAAAATTCAAAGAATTAGTAGCTAAAAGATCTCAATGCATCAGAAAATTAACTGAATGAAAACTTTAAACGAAGTACAAGAAGAGATAATAGATGATTTCTCCATGCTGGATGGTGATATGGAAATGACCATTGGGTATTTGATGGAATTGGGAGAAAAATTACCAGAAATTCCTGAATCCGATAAATCTGATACAAATATTGTGAAAGGCTGTCAGTCAAAAGTATGGCTGCTTGCAGAAGAAGCGGAAGGCAATGTTTATTTCAAAGCAGATAGCAATACTGCCATTACCAAAGGGCTCGTAAGTTTATTGGTAAGAGTCCTGTCAGGTCAATCACCTGATGACATTATGAATGCAGATTTATTCTTCAAGGACAAAATAGGCATGAGCAGATTTATAGGCACACAGCGGTCAAATGGCTTTGCTGCTATGATCAAGCAAATGAAAAATTATGCTCTTGCATTGAAATTAAAAATGGAAGTCAGTTAGTTTAAATTTTAGAACCATGGCAGAAGAAAATTTAAGAGATAAAGTACTAGCGGCAATCAAAAAGGTCTATGATCCTGAAATTCCCGTAGATGTATATGAGTTAGGGTTGATATATGAAATAAATGTATATCCTGTCAACAATGTATATGTATTGATGACATTGACCTCTCCTGCTTGTCCATCGGCAGAAGCAATTCCTGATGAGATCAAACAGAAGATTAAAGAAATAGAAGGAATAAATGACGTAGAAGTCGAGGTGACATTTGATCCTCCTTATGCGACAGAAATGATGTCTGAAACAGCCAAATTAGAATTGGGGTTCATGTAAAACTCTTGGTATTAGATCTCGTTATTCCACTCAATATAAATTCAAATTAGTAAAACGTAAAAGATAATAATATGTATCCTGAAGAATTAGTAGCTCCAATGAGGGCAGACTTGACCTCAGTAGGGTTTAAAGAATTGAAAACAGCTGGCGAAGTAGATGAGCATTTGAAAGACCATGAAGGTACTACTTTGATGGTGATCAATTCGGTATGTGGATGTGCCGCAGGTGCCGCTCGTCCAGGAGTAAAGATGGCTGTGCAAAACAGCGAAAAAAAACCTAATCACCTTACTACTGTTTTTGCAGGTGTAGATGCTGATGCGGTTCAAAAAGCAAGAGAATATACTCTGCCTTACCCTCCTTCATCTCCATCCATTGCGTTGTTCAAAAATGGTGAACTAGTACACTTTGTAGAAAGGCATCATATTGAAGGCCGTAGCGCAGAAATGATCGGTGATCATTTAGTAGGTGTTTTCAACGAATTCTGTTAAGACAAAAAATTAAGCCAACATTAGAAAAGCGAAGACGACAGTTTTCGCTTTTTTTATTATCAAAAATGACTCAAGGCATAGACAAATCGACGGGCTTCCTTTATTGTGCTAAGCTAAACCTCATCTGCACACCAAATGCAGTGGTGGCTCGGGGGTATGAATTTGAAACCCTTGGTTGGTTTATATTCCTTTCAAAGTACATGGTTATATTGAGCTTTTCGTTGGCCACATAACTCACCGTGGGTCTCAATTGATAGTTGATCATACCCGATGTAATAGTGGTCACGTCATCAATTTTTCTTTGGATGGTCTTGGTATCTCGAATGGTAAAAGTCATTCTAAAAGTAATATCATTTTTTATCGCTATGGTTCTTCCTTGTACTTTGAATGGAATCTTCCAATCCTTTTTTGTAGTACCAAAATCGAAAGAAATGTCACTGCTACGAACTTCTGTAATCTGAGAGTTGGATAAATTGAGGCCCATACTTCGATCTTTTTTCCATTCTATTTTGGCACTAGAACGATTTTTGGTTCGCACATTTACTCCAATCAATGGTGAAAACCGCTCCGCAATAGACACCTCATTGAGTATATACACAGGGATCAATCCATTGTCATTTGACAAAGATGGGCTAGGATAATTGGTGATATGATTAGAAAGCTCTATGGCATTGTCGTATAGCAAAGAATTCGTATAGTTATTGATTCTAAAAACACTACTATAACTATGTGTCAGGTTGATTGAAGACACCAAATCTTTGAACATTGGCAATTTGGACAGCCCTGCATAATCAACGCGCCAGTTGGGCAAAGGTATCTTCGGAAAGGGTGTAAGACTAATCGTGTTTGGATCTCTGCCGCTATAGGCTGCAATAAATGCCGGAATCAATACATCCTGAGAGTTTAAACCATACTCACCAGCCTTGTTATATGAGTTGAGTCTTCCTCTAACAATTTCTCTATAGTTCTCAAACTCAGAAAATGTAGGTGAAATATTCTCTGCATTATCATTTACAAAAGCTGTTTTGATAGAGAGGAAAGAGATAGAATAGCTCCCTGATCGAGTAGGTGTCAACGAATTGAATTCAGTAGTCAAACTATCATACCGGAATATCTCTTGAAAATCTCCCGAATTTGTTCGCTTCATATCGAGTTGAATTTTCAAGTCT
>CAXBNB010000244.1:0-6361 GCA_963976505.1 uncultured Reichenbachiellaceae bacterium | reverse complement strand
ACATATTGCTGCTGTTGTATATATATGCAAGAGAGGGGTAACGATTTATTATTTTGATTTTAATATAAAATATAATAAAAGCCTTTCTTAGATTAATGAGAAAGGCTTTTTTATTGCGTAACACAGAGATAAAGATGAGAAGTTTTAGAAGTGAACTAGAAGACCTCAACAACCCAGTAGTTGAGAAAGACATTATTGACTTGGCCAAAAGAATTGAGCTATTCAAAGAGGGGAAAGTTGATCCTGACAAGTTTAGAAGTTTAAGGCTGGCAAGAGGTATTTATGGTCAGAGGCAACCAGGAGTGCAGATGATAAGGATCAAGATTCCGTTTGGTAGAATGACTACCAGACAGATGAAAAGGATCGCTGATATTTCAACAGAATATGGAAGTGCCAACTTGCATGCAACCACCAGACAGGACATTCAAATTCACTATGTGAGCTTGGAAAAAACGCCTGAACTGTGGGCGAAATTGGAGCAAGACAGCATAACTACGCGTGAAGCCTGTGGCAATACTGTTAGAAATGTAACCGCTTCTCCCAAAGCCGGTATAGACCCACAAGAACCATTTGACGTGTCTCCTTATGCTGAAGAAACGTTCCGCTACTTCCTTCGAAACCCTGTCTGTCAGGAAATGGGCAGAAAATTCAAAATCTCATTTTCTTCAAGTGATGCCGATACTGGTATCTCATTTATTCATGATATAGGATTCATTCCTAAAGTGAAAATAGTTGATGGAGAAGAAAAAAGAGGATTTAGAGTGATGCTTGGTGGTGGATTGGGTGCTCAGCCTCTAACTGCAGTGTTGGGATACGAATTTTTGGAAGAAGACCAAATGATACCATTTTCCGAAGCAGTTCTTCGGGTTTTTGATAGGTATGGTGAAAGAAAAAGAAGGGTGAAAGCTCGTTTCAAGTTTTTGATGAATGATATTGGGGTAGAGGAAGTCTTGAAACTGGTGCAAGAAGAATGGAAATCTATTAAGGTTAAAACATATAAAGTAGATAGAAATATTGTGCCCGAAGCGGCATTGCCATCTGCTGTTGATGCTGTAGAAATACCAGAAGCACTTGTAGCCAAATACAATTCTTGGGAAAAGACTAATGTATTTGCTCAAAAGCAGGAAGGGTATTTTGGAGTAGCCATCAAATTGCCAAATGGAGATATGAGCTCAGCCAAAGCACATCTTTTTGCCGATGTGGTGAAGAAATTTGCTGCGGATGATATTCGTGTTACAGTAAATCAAGGGTATGTTTTAAGGTTTGTTTCTAAGGAGGCATTAAGCGGATTGTTCCTTGCCTTACATGAATTAAACCTTGCTGATCCTGGATTTGGAGGTACTGCAGACATCATGGCATGTCCGGGAACAGACTCTTGTAACTTAGGCGTTTCAGACAGTACTCATATTGCTTTGGAATTGGAGAAGGTAATTATCAACGACTACCCTGATTTTATCAGTAACAACGACATACAAATCAAAATAAGTGGGTGCCCTAATTCTTGTGGGCAACATGGTATTGGGAGCATTGGTTTTCATGGAAGTTCTTTGAAAAATAAAGTGACCAAAAAAGTATTCCCTGCACTTCAGGTATTGCTGGGTGGAGGTACTAGACCAAATGGGGAAGGATATCTTGCAGAAAAAGTAATCAAAATACCAAGTAAAAAAGGGCCGCAGGTTTTGAGTTGTCTTTTGGATGATTACAATGCAAATGGCAATGACGGAGAGTACTATGCAGATTACTATAGAAGGCAAACAAAAGATTATTTCTATCAAATGTTAAAGCCTTTTGCGGATCAATCTACTTTACAACCGTCAGATTATATCGACTGGGGTAAAGCTGATCAGTTTGCCGTAGAGACTGAAGTAGGCGAATGCGCCGGAGTGATCATTGACTTGGTGTCTACTTTGTTGTTTGATGCAGAAGAAAAACTAGTTTGGTCGCGTGAAGCTTTAGAAGCCAATCAATATGCTGATGCAATATACCATTCATACAATACATTCATCAATGCAGCTAAAGCTCTGTTGACCGATAAAAGCATAGAAGTGAATACCCAAATTGGTATCCTTAATAATATGGACGAGCAGTTTGCTGATGCCAAAATATGGAGTAGTGAAGGTTCGTTTAAAGATCAAGTATTAGAAATCAATAAAAATGAAGCTTCAGCTGAGTTTGCGGTAAAGTATTTGGCGGCAGCCGAATATTTTTTAGGACAGGTGCAAAAAACAACCGTTTCCGAATTGGTTGACTCTGCTGTTCAGGCTTAATGTTTTTAAAACATAATGGAAAGCCTAAATAGAGATATTTAGGCTTTTTTAATTTTACACTGACATGAGTATTTCTCCTCCTACTAAGAATACCCTTTTTCCGGTTTTTTTAAAACTGGAGACATTGCAACTTCTGATAGTTGGCGGAGGAAATATTGGCTTGGAAAAACTAGAAGCTGTATTAGGCAATAGTCCTGAAACTAGGATAAAAATTGTAGCCATGGAATTTATAGGGGAAGTGAAGGAGCTTGCTTCTATGTACCCTAATATTTCTATTCATGAAAAGAAATTTGAAGCCACTGATCTGGACGAAATGGAATTGGTGATATTGGCTACCAACGATAATGAACTTAATGCCGAAATAAAAAAACTTACCAAAGAAAGAAGGTTGCTCTGCAATGTAGCAGACAAACCAGATCTTTGTGACTTTTACCTAGGATCGATTGTGCAAAAAGGCGATTTGAAAATAGCAATCTCGACCAATGGTAAATCCCCTACAGTAGCCAAAAGGATAAAGGAATTTCTTAATGAAGAAATTCCTGAGTCGATACAGGAAGTGTTGGACAATATGGGTGCAATCCGTGACAAACTCAAAGGTGATTTTGAATACAAAGTAAAGTCACTGAATGAAGTGACTAAGGAGTGGTTGGGAATCAAAAAGCAGTAGATAATTGGAAAATCCATATCTTTATACTTTAAACCTAGGATAATATGAAAACCAAAGAAGAATTTCATAAACTTATTGATGGTATAGAGGATGAGAGTTTACTAAAAGGGTCGCTGGAACTGATCAAAAGTCTTAGCAAAAACCAGACTGGTGAACTATGGAACGAATTGACAGAATCCGAAAAAAAGGAACTTTTGTTGGCTTTTGATGAAAGCCTTAAGTCAGACGAGACCTTGAGTCACGCTCAAGTAAAAGAAAGGCATGTCAAGTGGTTAGATCAATAATCTGGACTAAAAGAGCAAACCGGAAGTTTAATGAAATTATTGAGTTTCTGGAGGTAGAATGGAATCCAACTGTTGTAAAGAATTTTGTAGTCAGAACATATAGCATTATAGAGTTACTTGCAGAATGGCCATATTTAGGCACGCTGGAAAATTCGGAACATCGCATTCGTGGTTTCCGATTAACCAAACACAATAAATTGTTCTATCGGGTTACTAAAAAGGAAATTGTTGTTTTAAATTTCTTTGATAACCGACAACAATCCTTTAAACGGATATGACAAATAAGACCACTACAATATAATATGTTTTTTCTTCCCCCTGAATGGCACCCACAAAGTGCGGTGCAACTCACTTGGCCACATAAAGATACGGATTGGTCTTATATGCTCGATGAAGTGAATGAGTGTTTCATAGAAATTGCTAGAGAAATTTCCAGTAGGCAAAAACTATTGGTAGTTTGTAAAGACCAAGTGGAGGTTGAAAAGTTGCTGTCTGACTGTAACATGGAAAACATTATTTTTTCTGAGCAAGATTCTAATGACACTTGGGCAAGAGATCATGGTGGTCTCACGGTATTTGAGAATGCAAAGCCTGTGATTCTGGATTTTGGATTCAATGGATGGGGTACTAAGTTTCCAGCAGATAAAGACAATGTAATCACCAAAGCACTTTACGATGCAAAAATTTTTAATGCAGTGGTTCGCTACAAAGATTACAATAATTTTATTCTCGAAGGAGGGAGTATCGAATCGGATGGTAAAGGAACTATTCTCACTACCTCGGAATGTCTTTTGTCAGAAAGTCGCAACCCTCAATTTTCCAAAACGCAAATTGAAGATTACCTAAAAACCACTTTGGGAGCGCATAGGATTCTTTGGCTCAATCACGGCTATTTGTCTGGCGATGATACCGACAGCCACATAGATACACTCGCCAGATTTTGCAATGAAAATACGATTGCTTACGTGAAATGTACTGATCCGGAAGATGAACATTTTGAGGCATTATCAAAAATGGAATCGGAGCTCAAAACTTTCACTACTATTGAAGGTGCTCCTTATAACCTCGTTGCTTTGCCAATGGCGGAACCGCTTTTTTTTGAAAATGAAAGATTGCCAGCAACTTATGCCAATTTTTTGATTATCAATGGAGCGGTGTTGTTGCCATTTTATGGGAGTAAAAAAGACCAAGTAGCACAGCAAATTTTGCAATCCGTTTTCCCTGATAGGGAAGTAATAGGAATAAATTGTACATCTTTGACCAATCAACATGGTTCGTTGCATTGTGTCACCATGCAATACCCAGAGGGTGTTTTATCATGAATTCAAAAGCCATTAAAATAGGAATTGTACAGCAGACCAATACTGCTGATGTAGAAGGGAACATTTCCAAACTGGAAAAAAATATTAAAGATTGTGCAGCCAAAGGAGCGCAACTGGTGGTGCTACAGGAGCTACACAACTCCACTTATTTTTGCCAAACGGAAGATGTAGATGTCTTTGATTTGGCTGAGCCTATTCCGGGTCCGTCCACTAAGCGATTTGGAGCTCTTGCCCAAGAATTGGGTATTGTGCTGGTTACTTCTTTATTTGAAAAACGTGCTCCGGGCATATACCACAATACTGCTGTGGTATTTGAAATGGATGGCAGCATTGCTGGAAAATACCGAAAGATGCATATTCCAGATGATCCGGCCTACTACGAAAAATTTTACTTCACACCAGGAGATTTAGGTTTTAAGCCGATTGAAACTTCATTGGGAAAGTTAGGTGTGCTGGTATGCTGGGATCAGTGGTATCCTGAAGCTGCCCGGTTGATGGCTTTACAGGGAGCCGATTTGCTCATCTACCCGACAGCCATAGGCTGGGAATCGACAGATGCAGCAAAGGAGAAGACACGCCAGCTGGATGCATGGATGATTTCGCAAAGAGGGCATGCTGTAGCCAATGGCATACCAGTGATATCAGTGAACAGAACTGGTCATGAACCCGATCCGTCCGGCCAAACTAATGGCATCCAGTTTTGGGGAAACAGCTTCATAGCTGGGCCACAAGGCGAAATACTGCAGCAGTCTTCTGCTGACCAGGAAGAAAACCGAGTGCTAGAAGTGAGCATATCACATTCAGAGGATGTACGTCGCATTTGGCCGTTTTTCCGTGACCGACGCATAGATGCTTATAAAAAAATATTGAAACGTTTTGTCGATTAACCTTTAAGAGGATTACAATAATTTATTCATCACCCATCCAAAGCTTGAAGTTTTCTTTAGATTGATCTGAGGCCTGAGCATCACGTGTGATTTCATAAATTTGATAGTACCTTTCGCCGTTAGCTAAAAGAGTGATCTGCTTTTCTTTGTGATTCCTTTTAATAGTCAGGCTGCTATTTTCAGTGAATTGTGCCAGCCCTCCTTCTACCACCTTTTGTTCATTTATCGTCAATATTTCGTCACCAACGGATAGATAATTTTCCGCAATGGAGTTGGGAGCTATTTCAATAATGAACGTGCCAAGGCTATTGGTTTCTGTTCTAAATCCGAATAGGGAAGCGGAAGACTCAGGGTGGTTTTTTGCTGTCAATTTACAGCCGATATAAGCCAGTAACTCTTTCAACTCATTCTCTACAGGTACAATTCCCTCGTAATACTTTTCGATAAAAGTATTGGCTTGAGGGCCAGCGTATTTTATAATCAAATCATAAACATCTTGTTTGGAATATCCTTTTTCAATTTTTCCAAAATTCTCCCATAGTTCAGTCATGATATCGTCGAGGCTGAATTTGTTCGACGAGTGTTTCCTGATTGTAAGGTCAAGCATGAGTGCTACTGTAGCTCCTTTTACGTATATGGATACTTTTCTTGAGGGTAATAATTTCTTGTAGCCATCAATCCAAAGATCAAAAGAAGAGTCGGTTAGAGATAGGTTGTGTCTCCCATAGTTTTCAAAGTGTCTTTTGAAAATCGTATTTAATTCTGTAAAATATTGCGTTTCATCAAATACACCACTGCGCACCAAAAATAGGTCTCCATAGTAAGTGGTATAACCTTCTGTTACAAATCCTGTCTCGTAATAGTTTTCCTTAGAGTAATCATAAGGCATTAATTCTGTTGGCCGAATTCTGGTTACATTCCAAGCGTGAAACAG
>CAXBNB010000243.1:0-6424 GCA_963976505.1 uncultured Reichenbachiellaceae bacterium | reverse complement strand
ACATGTGAAAACCCAGTGAAATAGCTGTTTTCATAGGCATAAGGTGTGGACCACCATCGGGCATCTTTGTCGAAGGTGTTTTCGGTCGAACCAGTTACGTTGAAGGGTGCTACTGACACCATGCCTTGTGGCACTACAGCCCCTGGATTTGTGGCCCCAAAGTTGGAACTTCCTATAAATGGGTTGACGTAATCAATCGGGGATTGGGCAAGGGTTTGAATGCCCATAGTGATTGCTGACAAGCAGCATAGAAAATATTTATTCATCTGAGTGGATTAAATTCTGTAATGCAGCGAAGTTAATGGCTTTTGTTTTGCTCGTGAATTTTTGTGGGTTGAAATGTTCGCTTTGTTGGTGGTGAATTCTGATATATTGACATGCAACGATGAGTATCTTAGGAATTGAAAGACTCATTTTGTTTGAAAACAAACAAGCTTCTCGTGAATTATATTATAAGCTCTTTACTAAATTCGTAGAAAGGTCAACGAGAGAAATATGAATACAAATATGATAAAAACATTTTCCTTCCTATCTATTCTGTTTGCGTTCGGTTGTACCAGCCAACGCCCCCCTAACATTGTTTTTGTCTTGGTGGATGACCTAGGATGGAATGACCTTGGATGTTACGGGAGTACATTTTACGAAACGCCAAATTTGGATAGAATGGCATCTCAAGGAATGATGTTTACAGACGCTTATGCTGCAAGTCCTGTTTGTTCCCCTACCAGAGCATCTATCATGACAGGAAAGTATCCTTCTAGGTTGAACATCACCGATTGGATTCCGGGGCAAAATCCAAAAAACACAAAACTAATTGGTTCTCAAGATTTGGACGAGCTCCCTTTGGAAGAATTGACAATTGCGGAGAGGTTAAAGGAAAACGGTTATAAAACATTTTTTGCAGGAAAATGGCATTTGGGAGATGATGGTTATTTCCCTGAAGACCAAGGATTTGAAGTAAATAAAGGAGGACACCACAAAGGATCTCCTCCTGGTGGATATTATTCTCCCTATAAAAATCCGAAATTAGAAGATGGGTCTGAAGGAGAATACCTACCAGACCGACTCACAGAGGAGTCTATTCAATTTATGAAAGAAAATAAAGAGAACCCGTTTTTGCTCTACCTTTCCTATTATACAGTCCATACTCCTATCCAAGCCAGTAAAAGGCATTTGGGAAAGTTTAAGATAAAAGCAGAAGAATTATTGGATAAAAAAGCTCCAATAATGATAGATGAGCATGAAGGGAGCACAGTTTCTGAGCAATACAACCCGAGCTACGCTTCTATGGTATATGCAATGGATGAAAACGTTGGCAGGTTGTTGGATCAAATAGAAAAACAGGGACTTTCTGACAATACGATTGTGATATTTACAAGTGATAATGGAGGGCTATCCACTTTAGGTAAAAACAGAAAAGCACCTACATCTGTGAAGCCACTGAGGGCAGGGAAAGGATGGTGTTATGAAGGAGGTATCCGAGTGCCTCTAATTGTCAAAGCTCCTGAAAGGATGAAAGTTAGTGGAACGAATAACTTTCCCGTGATAAGCAATGACTTTTACCTAACGATAATGGAGATGACAGGAATTGCAATGCATCCCGGTCAGGTATTGGATGGTCAGAGCATCGTACCTCTACTAAAAGGAGCAAATGAAATAGAAAGGGAAGCCATATTTTGGCATTACCCGCATTACCATGGAAGTATGTGGACTCCAGGGGCTGCCATTAGAATGGGAGATTGGAAGTTGATCGAATTCTACCACTATGGCAAAACAGAGCTGTACAACTTGAAAGATGATTTAGGAGAAGCCAATGACATCTCTGGAAAATATCCGGACAAAGTAAAAGAGCTAAAAAACAGGTTGAAGCAAATGCAAAATGAAACCAATTCAAAGTTTCCGATTTCTAACCCGAATTACATTGAGGAAGGGGTTTCAAAATTGTAAAAACTATGGGTGTTTATTTCATCACCTCATTGCCTTCTACCAATTCCATTACTTCTTGTTCGGTATTGCTAAAAGGGCCAAAAGATTGAATTTTCAGAGTTGCCATTGCTGCTGCAAACCGACCAGATTCATCAATAGAAGCGCCTTGCTCTCGCTTGTATAAGTAGCCAGCCATATAAGTATCTCCACAGCCTGTGGCATCCACTACTGCATCGGGTGTATAAGCAGGTATGTCGTAAAAGATTTTGTCAGTATAGATCATGGAGCCATGACTTCCTAAGGTAATGATTACCTCTTTTACACCCAAATCAGCCAAAACATAGGCTGCTTCTTTATAGTCTTTTTTACCTGAGATAATGGCGGTTTCCTTTTCGTTTGCCTTTAAAGTATGAACAAAGGGAAGCCCTTCTTTTTTGTCCACCCAATCAGCATATTTTACTTTTTGATTTTCTGTATAGCGTAAAAATCCTTGGATGTCCAGAGAAATCTTGCCGTTTTCTGCTAGTTTTTTAATTAATCCGAGGGTAATGTCATCGTTAAGCAACGGTCCAAGATGAATGTAATCTGCTGATGTTGCGGAAACGTTTGAAGAAGTAAACGGAGTAGCTTTTGCTAAGACATTTTGCTCTCGATTGTCTTGATTTTTTTCGTATATATTTTCAAAGAAGACTGAATGCTCACTTGGTAAGCATAAGATTTTGATGCCTTCTTTTTCAAGACCTTCTACGACACTTTTTTCTTCCTTACCTACTGCAGTCAAGAGCGTAAAGTCTCCTTTCAATTGGTTCAACGCTTTACTGAAATAAAAAGCGGTTCCTCCGGGCATATACCTTTCCGAACCAACTGTTACGACCCTATCTTTAGTAATATGGCCAATCGTACAAATTTTTGACATTTTCTCTCCTTATGTATTACAGCTGGCAAAGTTACGGAAACGAATCTTTTAATATTTAGTTAATCTTAAAATAATAAAAGAAACCAAAAGAGTTTTCAAACTAAATATTTTGATGAATGGTTTTTCTATATTTACCGCCTTCTTAAAGAAAACCCTATGTCAGGATCAGTGACCATTATAGATTTAGCCAGAGAGTTAAAAATCTCTCCTTCCACTGTGTCAAGGGCACTGAGAGACCATCCTGCTATCAAAGACCAGACAAAAGTAATGGTGCAGGAATTGGCAAAAAAGCTAGGCTATCAGCCCAATGCCTTGGCGCTTAGTCTGCTCTATCGCAAGACCAACAACATAGGTATAATAGTACCGGAAATTACAAGCTACATTATTTGTGGTATTCAGGACGTATTGGATCCTGAAGGACAGCATGCGGTCATTAGTCAGTCAAATGAATCTTATGAGACCGAGAAAAAGGGAATTGATACGTTGTTATCGTCTAGAGTTGATGGTTTTTTGATCTCCAGTACTTTTGATACGACAGATTATTCTCATTTCGAAAAGCTTCGCCAAAACAATATTCCTTTGGTGGTGTTTGATCGAGATTGTGAAGGACTGCTGGCAGACAAAGTGTTGGTTGATGATTATGATGGAGCCTGCCAGGCTGTAGAGCACCTGATCAGTATGGGATGTAAGCGAATTGCTCACATTGCAGGTCCGAAAAACTTATCCATAGCAGAGCATCGTAAAAACGGGTACATTGATACTTTGAAGAAACACAATATAGCCGTTGACGAAGACCTCATTGTTCAGAGCCAGTTTTTTCAGATGGAAGATGGTATAGAACCAGCTAAACGGTTGTTGAGCTTGAAAGAAAAGCCTGATGCGATATTTGCTGTCAATGACGGCATTGCTATAGGAACATTGTCTGTGTTGAGAGAAAATGGAATTAAAGTCCCTGAGGAAATAGCCGTCATTGGTTTTGATAACGATCCATTCTCCTCTTTTTCCTACCCATCACTTTCCACAATTGACCAGCCTACTTATGAAATGGGTATGCTGGCAGCAAGGATATTGCTCAAAGCCATAAGCAGTCCAGAAGAGGAGAGAGAATTCCGACATGAGGTTTTAAAACCAGAATTAGTTGTACGAGATTCATCCCGAAGAAAATAAAAATAATTTTTGTTAGATAGCTTTTCACGTTAGACCTCTGCTTTATTTAGGGCTGAAATTCATTGTTGGTCAAATCGTCATCAATTTGTAATTGAGGTGAATTAACACCTTTTCTATTGCATTTTTAATGCCGCTCCAAATGCAAACCTTTGCAAGAACGGATTGCAAACCTTTGCATTAAATTATCCTTCAAAACACGCTGTAAATCCACTTTTTACTTCCAAATTTATAATTCCAAAAGACGAAAAACATAGAATTGTCGGACGGAATGAGTCGATAATAAAGACTGTAAATCAATACAATGAAAGTCACTACAGATCAACTATTTCAAACCTGTTACGGGAAGTATGCCATAGCGGCTGTCAATGTTTTTACTATGGA
This sequence comes from uncultured Reichenbachiellaceae bacterium, assembly GCA_963976505.1. GTDB lineage: Bacteria > Bacteroidota > Bacteroidia > Cytophagales > Cyclobacteriaceae > CAXBNB01. The sequence continues at coordinate 2,034 of CAXBNB010000243.1, read as the reverse complement.
ACAGGTACTGGGATTGTTTGCTGCAGCGCAGGAAAGTAAATCTCCTTTTATTGTTCAGACTACTCCAGTAGCAAGGAATTATGCCAATGCTGAGATGTTGTTGGCTATGATTGATGCAGCGTCAAAAATATATCCAGATACTGTATTTGCTGTGCACTTAGATCACGGTGTAGAAGAGCATGCATTTGATGCCATTAAATCTGGACAATACACATCTGTAATGATAGACGCATCTCACGAAGACTTTGAAAGCAATATTTCCAGAACGATCAAAGTAGTGGAAAAAGCCCATGAGGCCAATATCAGCGTAGAAGCAGAGCTGGGTGTGTTGAGCGGAGTAGAAGACGATATTTCCATCGAAGATAAATACGCCATTTATACCAATCCAGATGACGTGGTAGAGTTTGTAGAGAGAACGGGATGCGATAGTCTTGCAATAGCAGTTGGCACATCGCATGGTGCATACAAGTTTTCGGGAGGTCAAGGTTTGCAGTTTGATATTTTAAAAGAAATCAGGCAAAAACTTGCAGGCTTTCCACTTGTACTTCATGGAGGTTCCGCTGTTAATCATAAGGAAATTGAAGCCATCAATACTTATGGTGGCAAGCTGAATAACTCAGCTCAGGGAGTTGATCCTAATCAGCTGAAAGAGTCCATCCAATATGGAATTTGTAAAGTAAATATTGCTACAGATACTCGATTGATTTGGACAAGGGTGCATAGAGAATTTTTCAACAACTACCCTGATAAATTTGATCCGATAGTACCGGGGAAAGTCTATATAGATGAGCAAAAAGGCTTCTTAATGGAGAAGTTTGAATTGCTAGGTTCATTAGGAAAAAACAGTGACTTTTTGTAGTCGCCAAATAATATTCGTCAACTAACAATTGACGATTAAGATCTTTTGTTGACTAAAGACTTTTGACCGCTGGCTCTTTGGCCAGAACCCAGCGGTCAAGTCTTTTACTCAAAGGAAAATTGCAAGAGAATAAAATTTAAGATTTATGAAAAGAGATGAAAAATACCCTTTGTTGGTAAAAGGAAGCTCAGGCTTTGGGGTTTATCAGGAAGTATTGGCAAAAGATGCCGAATGGCAATATTTGAATTTCAATGCCCGTCTGATGAAAAAGGGAGAAGTGTGGAAAGGATATACAGGAGACAATGAATACGGGATTATTCTTTTATCTGGAAATTATTCTGTAAAAACAGATAAGGGAAGTTGGAAAACAGTGAATGGTCGAGCAAGTGTATTTACTGGTATAGCGCATACGTTGTATTTGTCTCGCCATACAGAGTTTGAACTTACAGCAGAAAGTGAGGTGTTGGATATTGCTTGTGGTTGGTCTGAGGCAGATCAGGACTTTCCTGCAAGGTTTAAAACACCTGATGAAGCGGCTATTGAAATCCGTGGAGGAGACAATGCCACCCGTCAAATCAATTCTCTAATTGAACCTGGCTTTGGTTGCCAAAGATTGGTGTCAGTTGAGGTATATACTCCTTCTGGAAACTGGAGTTCATTTCCAGCACATAAACATGATGAGCGGATTTTGGATGAAAACGGAAAGGTGCGTGAAGCACGATTGGAAGAGACTTATTTCTACAAAACTGACAAACCACAAGGCTATGCCATACAGCAAATCTATTCACAAGACAGGAGCCTAGATGAATTGGCTGTTGCCCGCAACAATGACTTGGTGATGATTCCTAGTGGGTATCACCCTGTTGCCGCTGGTCATGGGTACAATATTTACTATCTGAATTTTTTAACTGGAAGCGACCAGTCATTGGCAGCTACAGATGATCCAGATCACAAATGGATCTATGATTCATGGATGGGGAAAGACCCTAGAATTCCTATGGTTACAGCTAATTAAATCACGAAAATGCAAACAACTAGCAATAATAATATTGTCGATGTAATTACCATGGGAAGGTCATCTATCGACCTTTACTCTCAAAATGTTGGAGCCGAATTTGAAGACATTAAAGGCTTTGACGCTTATGTTGGAGGTTCACCATTAAATATAGCAGTTG
>CAXBNB010000242.1:0-6452 GCA_963976505.1 uncultured Reichenbachiellaceae bacterium | reverse complement strand
AACTCATCAAAATTAGTAAATGCTAATCTTTCCAATAAAGTATATAAAATATATTTTAAAGTTTCTGAGCTTGATGAACCTGCCCACTTTGATGAATTCACTTTGGAACTAGAATGGTCTGCTACCAACAAACCGCCAGTGATAAAGGCAATACCAGGATGGAATGTAAAAGAAGGACTCGAAAACACCTATCAGATCATAGCAGAAGACCCCAACTTAGATGACGAACTTAGCTACTTCTTCGCAGGTGGAAGTTCGTTTACAGGAATGACTCTTGACGAAAAAACAGGTGTCCTCACTTTTAAGCCGCTTCACAGCATGGTTTCAAAATCAAATGGCACCATGGACATACAAGTTGGAATCAGGGTGATGGATAAAAAGGGTCTTGATGTTATTGGGCAAATTCCAATAAAAGTTTTTGACAGACCAGATCCCAACAGACTAGAAGACACTTACCTCCATTTGAAAAATGAAATGAGTGTCATGTTAAACAAGTCAAAAGAAATAAAAGAAAAAATGATTTTTCTAGACGGAAGATTAAAATCGCAACGAAGAACAACAACAATAGTACTTTCAGCCATTACACTTGCAGGTGCTATATTTTCCAGTCTTCCTGATGATACCTTTTTAAGAAAAGCCTCACCCGGTATAGTCGGTTTACCAGCAGCATATTCCCTTATTATGGCTGTGGATATCAAAGACGAAGAATCCATCACCACACTCAAGCAGCAAGCTGGAGAATTGGCAACTATCTTGGATCATAAACTCAATAGACTCAATCAATACAACACAGTAGAAAAGGAGCAATTGAGTAACGATGCAGAGTTTATTACGCTCATCAATCAATACAATGACGATGAAACACTTAGAAATCAGGCCAGTACCCTAAATCGTTTAAATACAGGGTACAGTACCATATCTAATATCAAAAAATACCAGAAAATATTGAAACGGTATGACAACAAGGAAAGAAAAGCTGGGCTTAGAAAATACTTCAATAAAAACAGTAAAGAAACTGAATAGCTATTACTACTACTATTCTCTTAGCCATATATTGCCTATCATTATTTAATATTGAGTTTTACTTAATGTTAAAGATTTTGCAAGACCAATAGACTCAATAATACTCTAACTTAATCAGCTTATTTAATGCCATTGTTCAAAAAAAAACCTTCTCGACCTCTCATAATTGCGGTTGTTCTTTTTTGGACAGTTACCTTCGTGTATTTCGGTTGCCAACCTGAAAAATCTTCTTCCCAAAAGGAAAATATTGCTGCAGCAAAGGAATCAGTTCTCAAAACAAGGGATATGTTTCTTGGGGAGCAAAACTGCATGGACTGCCATCAGGATCAATACCACGATTGGGAAGACTCACATCATGCCTATTCTATGCAGTCACCAGACAGCACGAATGTAAGAGCTGATTTTAAAGGCGAAAAGTTTGAAAAGGACGGTGTTACTTTTACTTTTTTTCAAAAAAATGACAAATATTGGGTCAATACCAAAGATGTAGAAGGAGGTTATAAAGATTTCGAAATACTCTATACCTTCGGCATTACTCCCTTGCAACAATACCTAGTAGGTCTTCCTGGAGGAAAGATGCAAGCGCTAGAAACTGCCTGGGATACCAAAAAGAACAAATGGTTTCATCTATACGACCACCTCAAACTCACTCACAATGAATGGGTAAACTGGACTGGTGGAGCCATGAATTGGAATACCATGTGTGCGCAGTGTCATTCCACTTATCTGGAAAAAGATTTTGACGACAATAAAGACACGTTCGACACCAAATGGGCAAGTGTAAACGTAAGTTGTGAGGCATGTCATGGAGCTGGCAAGGAACACATTGACTACATCGATTCAGAAGCGTATAAGAGCGACGATAAAACACCAGGCTCACACATGGTGCTGACAACTAACAACTCTTCGAAAGAACAAGTAAACTTGTGTGCACCGTGTCATTCACGCAGAGGACAACTTACAGAAGTGTACGACCATGAAGGAAATTACCTAGACAATTTCATTCCTTCCACACTAACTGATGGGCTTTATCATGCCGATGGACAGATTCAAGATGAGGTTTATGTCTATGGGTCATTTACTCAAAGTAAAATGTACCACAACAATGTAAAATGCACCAATTGTCATGATCCTCACACAACTAAAATAAAATTTCAAGACAACCAATTGTGTTTGCAATGTCATGAACCGAAATACGACTCAAAAGAGCATCACTTTCATGAAGAAGCAAATGAGGGCACTAAATGCGTAAACTGCCACATGCCAGGCAAATACTATATGGGCGTTGACTTTCGGAGAGATCATAGTTTAAGAATCCCACGTCCAGACTTATCTGTCGAATATGGAACTCCTAATGCCTGCAACCAGTGTCACGAAGACAAAAGTCCTGAATGGGCCGCAAAGCAAGTGGAGAACTGGCATGGAAAAGAACGCCCGTATCATTTCTCAGAAGACCTCATATTAGGTCGTCGCAGAGAGCCTGAGTATGTGTCCAATCTACTGATCATGCTGGCCGATACAGCCCAACCGGTAATTGCAAGAGCCACTGCACTACAATACATCAATGAAACCCCTATACCAAGTGGAAACTCGGATATCATACCGTTTTTAAAGAATCCAGAACCCCTGATTAGAGTGCAAGCGATTAGATCATTAAATGACTTACCTGTAGCAGAAAGGATAAGTAATGTTTCTCCCCTACTCCGTGACCCTGTGAGGGCGGTAAGGGTTGCCGCGGTAGATATTCTGTTGGATGTGCCACAGGATCAAATTCCCGGGTTATATCGAAAGGACTTTTTGAAAGCATCCGATGAATTTTACGAGTACCTCCAAGCCAATGTGGATGCCAGAGATGGTCAGTTTGCTTTTGCTCAATATTACGACCGCTTAAACCAGCCCCAAAATGCTGAAAAATACTATTTAAAAGCGCTTAAAAATGATAGCTTATACAATATGTCAAGGTTGAATCTTGGAATATTGTACAACAAACAAGGCAGGAATCAAGAAGCCATAAAGCTATACAATGAAGTCATCAACATTGAACCCAATTATGGGCCGGCATACTACTCATTGGGATTGCTCTATGCGGAGCTCAACCAATTGGATAAAACCATTGAGTATTTAAAAACAACAATAGAAGTAATGCCTGAGAACCTTAGAGCCTATTACAATTTAGGACTTGCCCTTCAAAATGTTGAAAAACCTAAAGAAGCAGAGCAAGTTTATATTGATGCCTTACAAGTTGCCCCTGATTACTGGGAAATTCACAACGCAATAGGAATTCTATACTATCAGCAAGGCAATTTCAGCAAAGCAAAACACCATATTGATTTACTGGTAAGCCAATTCCCAAACAATAATGACCTGTTAAATTTCCAAAATCAAGTCAATCAGATGATAGGTTCATCAAATGCACAATAGCTATACGTTTGCTATTTTGATTCTTTCACATTAGTAAAGTTGCCGCCTTATTTTATACCTTTCGTCAAAAAATAAAAACACTCTTTAGGCATATTTCTATTTTCATCAAAATTGATTTTTTAATTAGATCATAAAGAATAACTTAGCTATTCACATTGACAAAAATTGATCAGCACCTTCTGGTACTGGTTTATTTCAATTTTCATCCTACAGCTATGGATATACTTTAATCAATGGTAGATCAAAACGCAGACAAAAGACAGGTTGGCGAAGGAAAAAGAGTAGACAAATTAGTAATACGTCCCACCCGTATTACCCCTTTGATATACTTCGATCCTGATAGAGCTTTACTTGAGCTTAGAGGTAAATCAAGTCCAGAAAATTCAATACAATTCTATAGAAGGCTGCTCATTTCTCTTGAACGATACACTCACTATGGCACAAAAGACATTACTGCCAATTTCAAGCTAGAATACTTCAATACAAGCTCCTCAAAATGCCTTTTCGATGCTTTTAAGAGATTGCTCAAAGCGCATCAAAAGGGCTTAACACTAACCATTAACTGGTATTACGAAGAGTATGATACCGACATGTTAGAATCTGGCGAAGATTACAGCGATTTACTTGGTTTCAAATTCAACTACATAGAAACGGTCTTCAATTGATGTCATTTCTAATCAACAAACCGTTGTGAGTTACAGCCTCTCATCTGATTTATTCTCTCTTTAGAAATAAAATTCAATTATTTTAGTCAGATGATTAAACCATTTCAAACTTTCACACTCTAAGACACAAATCAAACAACGTGGAAGAAAAGGATTTAATAGAAAAGATTCGGAATCCGGACACCAAAAATTATGGGTTCAACCTTCTGGTGCGAGAATATCAGGAGAGGATCTATTGGCATGTGAGGAAAATGGTGATTGATCATGATGATGCTGACGACTTAGTTCAGGAAGTATTCATCAAAGTTTGGAAAAACCTTGATAAGTTCCGAGAAGATGCAAAGCTCTATACATGGATATATCGCATTGCAACAAATGAATGTCTCAATTTCCTGAACAAAAAGAAAAACAAATTCTTTCTCCCCATAAATGACGTAGCGGCTGAATTAACTAGTAAACTGGATTCTGGTGGCTATATAAGTGGTGATGAGATTCAAATGAAGCTTCAGAAGGCACTTCTTAAACTGCCAGACAAGCAAAGATTGGTTTTTAACATGAAATATTTTGATGAAATGAAGTTTAGTGAAATTGCTGAAATTACCGACACGAGTGTTGGAGCGCTAAAAGCGAGCTATCATTTGGCAGTTAAAAAAATAGAACAAAATTTAAAAATTGATTAAACCTTTAAATAAGAATAACATCTAAGCCATAGATTATCAACAAGATGAGCAAAAAACTGGACATATCGAAATTGAATAAAAAGGCGCCTTATGGAGTTCCGAAAGACTATTTCGAAAAACTCCCAGGAATCATACAATCAAGAATAGCACTTGAAGATGAAAAAGATAATGTGGTTGTTTTTGATTCAATCGACACAAGTAAAAAACTTCCGTTTGAAGTACCGGAAAGATATTTTGAGCAATTGCCGTCTGTCATACAGAATAAAACACTAGAATCTAAAAAAAGCAAAGAAGTTTCTTTTGGTTTTGGACGTCAACACGTGAAATGGGTTTTAATACCAGCAGCTATTGCAATTTTTATAGTGGGTCGTATATTCTTATTTACAGAATCTGTCGAGACCAGCAATACGGAGGAATTAATTGCTCAAGTAAGTTCTCAAGATTTGATTGCTTACTTAGAAATGAGTGACCTTTCAACAGATGAAATCATAAACACAGTAAATTTTGAAGAGATGGACTTGGAATTCGAAAATACAGAATCTGACATGCTTGATGAATTGAATTTTAGTGACGAGGAGATGGACGACTTGTTGAATGAATTTAGTCTGGAAACAGATGTTTAAATAAAAAATTAAAGAACTTTGAATATGGAAAATTTACGTTTTAAGCGAATGCTATTTTCTACGCTACTACTGCTGGGTTCAGTAATAGGTTATGGTCAGAGCGGAGATGCTTTGAAAAAACTAGAAGCGGCTAAAATCGGATTGATTACCGAGCGGCTTGGGCTCACTCCAGAGCAAGCTCAACGATTTTGGCCTATCTACCAAGAATATGCTCAAAAGCAGAAAGCCATACAGTCTGACTTTATTGAAATAAGAAAGAATTATGACCGCACATCAGCAAGTGAAGAGGAAACCAGGGAGATGCTTAAAAAAGGTCAAGCCATAAAGCAGAATAAGTTAAACCTAGAAAAAGAATATTCGGACAAAATGCTCAGTGTCATAGACACCAAGCAATTGATGTCTTTGAGAGAAGCTGAAGGAGATTTCAGAAGAATGCTGCTCAGGAAATTAGAGCAACGACAAAACCAGCAGCAAGACCGGGAACAGATTCGTCAACGAAATCAGCAAAGATTGAATCAAAAAAGAAACTAACAGAAATTAGGTTTATGGAAATCTAACATGTTAAGATTTTCATCAACCTGAACAAACATTTTGAACATAATTTATTTGAGAGCCTCTACTCTACACATATTCATTATTTCAATTTCCTTTTTTTCTGCTTTGTCTTTCACCAGCAAAGCACAAGAGAATGACTCTACTGAATTAGCAAACCTGACAGCTGAGTTGGATGCTATTTTTGCGAATGAAAGTGACTCTTTGAGTCTAATGCACCTCATCGACAGCATCTTGTCCAGCGATGTTTCTGGCTCGTTTCTTTCATTTAGATTGGGTTATTCCAGCCGCATCACTTCTGCCGGAAGAAGCTTCGGTGTAGATCAACAAGGCATCATACCAAGTGTTTCTTACTATCACAAATCAGGTCTTTTTGGGGATGTAACAGGAATATGGAACAACGAACTTGACCCGAAATATTACCTAACCATTCTCACTGCCGGCTATATTGGAAACATTTCTGACAAGTGGACGAATCTGTTCCCTGT
>CAXBNB010000241.1:0-6462 GCA_963976505.1 uncultured Reichenbachiellaceae bacterium | reverse complement strand
GAGTGTTTGAGAATTTGGAGCGAGCAAGCAAGCGATTGCAGATAGTGGTTCCTATTGCACTGGGGTCGATATTCCTGCTCATTTTCTTCGCTTTAAAATCATTCAAACAATCCATGATGATATACATGGCTATCCCACTGGCAGCTATTGGAGGTATATTCTCCTTGTGGCTACGAGACATGCCATTCAGTATTTCCGCAGGTGTAGGGTTCATCGTTCTCTTTGGCGTAGCCGTATTGAACGGACTGGTGCTGATAAGCGGATGGAATGAGCTGAAAGAAGAAGGCATGAGCGATCTGAATGAACGAATCCGTTTAGGGGCAAGAAGGCGAATAAGGCCTATCCTGCTTACTGCTTTAACCGATGTGTTGGGCTTTTTACCAATGGCGGTATCTACTTCTGCCGGAGCAGAAGTACAGCAACCATTGGCAACTGTGGTAATTGGCGGAATGATAACGGCTACTTTATTGACACTATTTATATTGCCCATTTTATACCGATGGGTAGAAAACAGAAGTGCCAAAGTAGCCGCTCCAAAAGCCCTGACTGTACTACTATTCGTTGGAGGACTTTCTCTCTTTTCATCGAATGAGTTGAGAGCGCAGGATGTAAACTGTAAAACCATTACCACTTTGGAAGAAGCTGTTACCATCGGGTTATCAAACAACGGCAATGTGCAGGTGGCCAAAACCAATGTTGAATTGCAGGAGCAGGGAAAAAAAGCTGCTTTTGATCCTGGCAAGACCAATGTGGGTGTACAATATGGGCAGTACAACAGTTTTGAAAACGATTTTGCCTTTAACCTGAACCAGCAATTTGATTTTCCAACGGTCTATACCAACCAGCACAAACTGGCAAAAGAAAAGACGGAAGGAAGTCAGATGCAACTGGCGGTAACGGAAAACAGCCTGAAACGGGACATTCGCCAAAGCTGGTATCAACTGTCTTGGTTAAGGGAAAAAGAAAAGTTGTTGTTGTATCAGGATACCATTTATGGCCGGTTTCTTCATGCAGCCACCATCCGCTACGAAGTGGAAGCGACCAGCTATCTGGAAAAGGCAGCAGCAGAAACCAGGGTAATGGAAATCCAAAATGCACTCAAAATTATGGCATCGGACATTGCCATTCAGGAAAAGCAGCTTCGTATTCTCTTGAATGATACAACCGGAATCCGGTTTATGCCAGAGGCCTTAGCCGAAAGGACTGTGGCAAGTGTTCAGGGTTCCGCTCAATTGGTCAATAACCCTTTACTGGCTTATGCCAAGCAGCAGATTGATATTGCCAGTGCTGAAAAATCAGTCCAGTCATCCAAAATGCTGCCAAGCTTTTCAGTAGGATATTTCAACCAGTCATTGATTGGTAGTCCAACTGCAAATGGAGATATTGCCGGTACCTCTACCCGCTTTTCAGGTGTTCAGGCAGGTATAACTATCCCACTGTTTTATGGCTCTTACAAGGCAAATATAAAATCTGCCAAACTCAAAGAGCAAATGGCGGAAACAAATGCCAATTACTACTCAACTGTTCTTCAGGGACAATATGAACAACAGTTGCAGGAAGTACTGAAATACCAGGGCAGTTTGAGCTATTACAGGGATAAAGCAGTTCCACAGGCCAACTTAATCATTGGTAATGCTCAAAAGAGCTTTGAGAACGGAGCCATAGATTATGTAGAATATTTCCAAAACCTCAATCAGGGCCTGGAATTAAAATTCAATTACCTCAACACATTAAACGGGTACAATCAGGCCATTATCAACCTGGAATACCTCATTGGTCAAAAACATTAAAATTTACAAAAAATGAAGACGAACATAAAAACATACATTCTGCTTTTAGCAGCAGGTTTATTCCTGGCAGCCTGTGGTAATTCCGGGCACAACGAAGAAGGACATGAACATGAGAAGGGTGAAGAATCTGAACACCATGAACATGGGGAAGGACATGAAGAAGAAGTCCATTTTTCGGAACAACAGTTTCAATCCCTTGCCATGAAGGTGGATACACTGCCCTTTCACAACATTTCTTCCTATGTAGAGGCCAACGGACAACTGGAAGTACCTCCCCAAAACGAAGCTGCGGTTACAGCTATTATTGGAGCGAACATCACCAGCATCAAGGTAATAGAAGGTGACAAGGTAAGCAAAGGGCAGGTATTAACGTATTTAAGCCATCCAGACCTCATTAAGCTGCAAACCGACTACGTGAACAGTTGGAACCAGCTTCAATACCTGGAAAAGGAATACCAGCGACAAAAGAAACTTTATGAAGAAAAGGTGGGATCCGGAAAAGAGTTTCAGAAAACCCAAGCCGACTACCAGTCTATGAAAGGGACGGTGAAAGGGTACGAAGCACAGCTAAAACTGATGGGACTAAACCTTGATAAAATGCTCAAAGGTGAGCTATATGAGCAGGTTCCGGTAGTCAGTCCACTTGACGGCCATATCCGTTTGGTGGAAGTAAAAATAGGTCAGTATGTACAACCACAAACCGAAATGTTTGAAATCGTGAATATCGACCACATTCATGCCGATTTAATGGTCTTTGAAAAGGACATGCACAAGGTAAAAGAAGGGCAGAAAGTACGATTTTCCATTGAATCATTACCTGAAAAAGAACTCGAAGCCACCATATATGCGGTAGGTAAATCTTTCGAGCAAGACCCCAAAGCGATACACCTTCATGCCGAAATTGAAAACAAAGAAGGCTTGTTGATTCCCGGAATGTATGTAAGGGGGCGAATTATGACTGACGGTGTGCAAAGCTATGCCCTGCCGGAAGCCGGAGTAGTAAGAGAAGGTGACAAGTATTTCATTTTCACTGCCAAAAAGGAAAACGACAACGGAGAAACCGAATGGGCATTTGAACCGGTAGAAGTGATTGCCGGAACAAAAGACGATGGCTGGATAGAAGTTAAGCTATTGAAACCATTGCCAAAAGAAATTAAGGTAGCCTGGAACAATGCCTACTACCTGATGGCGGAAATGAAAAAGGGTGAAGCAGAACACTCACATTAAGAAAAAATATTTCATTTAATTTAAATCAACACAAAATGATAGACATAGAAGGAAAAGAAAACATTATTTACATGATTGCCACAGGCAAACTAAATGATAAAGATTATGACAAAATGCTTCCAGCATTAAGGCAAAAAATAGAAAAATATGAAAAAATCAACTGGTATTTTCAAATGAAGGATTTTAAAGGATGGACTGTACATGCCTTATGGAGGGATATAATGTTTGACCTCAGGAACAAGGAACATCTTGAAAAAGTAGCCATAGTGGGAGAAAAGAAGTGGCATGAACTAATGACAGAAGCCATGAAGCCCTTTACCGATGCAGATATCAAGTACTTTGATGAGAAAGATGCTACAAAGGCAAGAACATGGATAGCAACTAATACTATTTGAAATGGCACATTCTCGCAAAGGTAAAAGCGGTACCAAAAACCTGAAAATCGCTTTCTTCATGAACGTAGCCTTTACGTGTATTGAGTTAATAGGCGGAATTTTCACCAATAGCATCGCAATAGTTTCAGACGCATTGCATGATTTGGGAGACAGCTTCTCATTAGGCCTTGCCTGGTTTCTTGAAAAGAAAGCACTAAATAAAGAATCAACAAATAAATTCAGTTTTGGATATGTTCGTTTTCGTTTGTTGGGCGCGTTGGTAAATGCCTTAGTTCTTATCGGAGGATCGGTTTACATTATTATTGAGGCAATAGGTCGATTTCAAAACCCAGAACCTGTTAAGTCTCAATGGATGATGATAATTGCCATAATAGGGGTTGCTGCAAATGGATATGCAGCATGGCGAACAAAAGGGGCGAAATCGCTCAATGAGAAAGTCATTAGCTGGCATTTGTTGGAAGACGTGTTGGGTTGGATTGCTGTACTTATTGTTTCGATTATCCTTCAATTCAAAGATTGGTATTTTCTTGACCCAGCACTTTCCATAGGAGTTACCTTATTTATTCTCTATGGAGTTAGCCGCAGATTATGGGATACACTTTTCCTGCTCTTACAAGGAGTTCCTGCTGACTTAGATTCTGAAAAAATAAAGAATAAACTGCTCGCTGTGAATTACGTTGAGACTGTTCACCACACTCATGTGTGGTCGCTTGATGGAGAACATCATGTGCTGACAACACATCTTGTTCTTAAGAATATTTCAGACTACAAGGAAATAGACGAAGTACGAAATACTGCTATTGATGCGATACAGGAATTTAATTTTTCACATTATACTATTCAGATAGAGTTGGATGATAAAACATGTGAACTTGGCAACGACTGACCCAGCACAACAGTCACACACATTGGCTGGCCTCTAAAGGCCAACTCGCAAAGCCAAGCCAGCCAAAGAGTGTGCCTTGTCCAAAGCTGAAAAAATAAATTTTGAAAAACGCCCAACACACGACTAAAAAGAGCAATAAATAATGACATGGTCAGACAACTACAGACTTTCTAAATGGTTGACAATGTGGTCGGAAAAACAAAAAAAATAAAAAGCACGATGCCCCAACAAAGTGTATAAGCAATAGCGGGTGAAGTGGAAAAATCAAGGCGTGTATTTTTAATCAACTTTTGTGGTAGCCTGTCAAGTATGTACCTTTAAAACCGCTGCTGCTCATACACAGACCGTTGTGCTTTATTAAAACCCACATGAAACATTTTCTTCTAATCCTTCTTCCATTTCTTTATTTAACGGCATCTGTCCAAACAGACAAAACTGAAATACTATGCAATAAATGGGAATATGTAAATTCTCATGATCCTTATCAAGGTGGTATAGATGACCCTGCCGATCCTGACAATAAGCAATACTTGATTTTTAAAAAAGATGGCTCTTTTGAGGAGATCGACCAATGGAATCATTGGAGGGGAAAATAGCAATTCAATACGGATGAGACGAAAATAGGCATAGCAATTTCTGAGCATAATGGCTCAATTGTTCAAAGCTCAGGGGAATTTGATTATGGAAGAAACCTCGTGAAAGTCACAAGCTCTGAATTGGTTTTTTGGATTCAAGGACGTCATGGCCGAGTTACTTATAAATTCAAATCCATATAATTAGGTCGAGCAGTTAAAAAGGAGAGTATCACCCTTAATCCTCTCACAGAATCGCAATTGACAAAACCATTCCTCCCATGCCCCACTCCCCCCTAAACCTCAAAACTTGGAAACGTGGCTCCACCCGTGCGCCGCATAAACCCCTATTGCTACTTTATGCTTTGGGCCGTTGGAAAGTAGGACAAAAAGAATTTCCGTGGTTGGATTTACGCGAGGATGTGAAGGATTTAATTGCGCAATTTGGGGGCTCGGCGGGGGCTAATCTGCAATACCCTTTTGTGCGTTTGCGCACAGATGGTATTTGGCAAGTAAGCGATTTAGATGCCGATTTAAATGGGGATATGAAGATTTCCGAGCTCAACCGTTTGAATAATCGTGGTTCTTTCACGGCAGAATTTGAAGCCCAAGTTAATGATAGCAAGGCCTTGGTGAACTTGGTGTAAAACCTTCTCTAGGAACACTTATCTTTTTCCTTATCTTTGAATCGATGCTACGATGGTTCCTATTTGTTCTAGTAATTATGGTCTTTGCTTGTCCTGCTGCGGGTCAAGGTCGGAAACTATATGTGGATCACTTTCATCAAATATTAGGAAACCCGACCGCCGAAAAGGAGCTTCTAGCCTTTGTAGAGGAAAAAGAAATTGAGGAGCTTATTTTATACGACCTGCATCGAATCCATGCGCAAAGTCCACTGCATCAGCGTCAATCCAATGGGGATCTCGCCCGATTTATCGCAAAGGCCAAAACCGAGCACCGGGTAAAAAGCATTTCCGCATCGGGAGAATCGGGTCATTTTTTTCAATCCGTTATTCACCCTTACAATGTATCCCGACAAAAGCCAGAAGAGCAATTCGATGTGTACAATATCGAATTCGAATATTGGAATCCCCGGCAAACCCAGGACGGGGGTTATTACTGTGAAAACTACCTCAGTAAGGAAGGGCTGCCTTGCACCCGCGCCAATGCCTTTGCCCATTATATCGCTTCCCTAAACACCATGCGCGAACTGCGCGATGCCGAGGCCCAAGAGGTGAAAATTGAAGCGTATTTGGGACAATTTAGCCGCGAAGAAGCCGAGGCGATTAGTGAGCATATCGATAGGCTACTTATTCACGACTATGTGCATTCGCCCGAATATAGCTACCTCTATGTAAAAGACCGCCTCAATTACCTCGATGCGATTCATTCCCATATTGAAATCTCCATTCTCTTTTCCGAAGAAAATCAGTTTATGGGCCCTTGGCTTCGTACTCACGATTTCCATCAAGCGGAAGAGGCCTTTTTCCAAGCCCTAGAGCAAAACAACATCGAACTTGAAAAACACCTCAATTTTCAAGGCTTCACCTATTTTAATTACAGCTTCTTTAGGGATAATGACCCTAACTAAA
>CAXBNB010000240.1:0-6481 GCA_963976505.1 uncultured Reichenbachiellaceae bacterium | reverse complement strand
CCAAAATTTTGGGAATAGTATTAACCAAAAGACACAATGGCTCTGCAAATGAAATTGAATTGGCCGGTTTTCCGCATCATTCTTTAGATACTTATCTTCCTAAAATTGTTAGGGCAGGACACCGTGTTGCCATTTGTGATCAACTGGAGGATCCAAAACAAACAAAAACCATTGTTAAGAGAGGGATCACTGAATTGGTAACTCCTGGAGTTTCTTATCATGATGAATTGTTGAATCAGAAATCAAATAATTTCTTGGCGGCTTTACATTTTGAAAAAGACTTGTTGGGAGTGTCTTTTTTAGATGTTTCAACTGGTGAGTTTTTAATTGCTGAAGGAAATAAAGATTACATTGATAAGCTATTTCAAAGTTTTCAGCCGAGTGAAATTTTATTTCAGAAGCAAAATAAAAAAAGATTTCAGGAATTATTTGGAAGCAACTACTTTACCTATTTACAAGAAGATTGGGTTTTTTCAGCTGAATTTGCTGAAGAAACACTGCTAAAACACTTTGAAACAAAATCGCTGAAAGGGTTTGGGATTCAGGAAATGAACTTGGGTATTATTGCTTCTGGAGCGGTATTGCATTACTTATCTGAAACTCGACATGATCGTTTGAAACACATTAACTCAATTAATCGAATTGAGCGCGACAATTATGTTTGGTTAGATCGATTTACGGTCAGAAATCTGGAGATTTTAAAATCCAACAATGAGTATGCAACTTCGCTCATTGATGTATTAGATGAAACTGTTTCACCTATGGGGGGACGTTTATTGCGTAGGTGGTTGGCATTGCCACTAAAGAATTTGCAGCCAATTCAAGAGCGTTTGTCGAGTGTAGAGTATTTTTTAAAACACCCTGATTTTGCTTCTCAAATCAGAAAATTTATTGCTCAAATTGGAGATTTGGAGCGTTTAATTTCTAAAGTTTCCACAGGAAGGATTAGTCCACGAGAGATGAAACAGTTGAGGTATTCTTTAAGGGTGATTCGTCCTTTGAAAGAACTCTGTTCTACTTCAGGAAATAAAGCCTTAGAAAAAAACGGCGAGCAACTAAATCTCTGTACTTCTATATTGACTTTAATCGAGGAGCAATTACAAGAAGAACCGCCTGTTTTAGTTCAAAAAGGAGGAGTGATTTGTAGTGGAGTCAATGATGAACTCGATGAGTTGAGGTCTTTACAAACTTCAGGTAAACAGCTTTTACTAAAGATGCAAGAACGGGAAATCGAAAGAACAGGAATCAGCTCCTTAAAAATTGCTTTTAACAATGTTTTTGGATACTATATTGAAGTTCGAAATACACACAAAGACAAAGTGCCTACTGAATGGATCAGAAAACAGACACTTGTTTCAGCAGAGCGCTACATTACTGAAGAACTAAAAGAATACGAAGTAAAAATAATGGGTGCAGAGGAAAAGATTCTCGCATTGGAAACAAGTTTGTACCAACAACTAGTGCTTCAAACTGCCGATTTTATTGCTCCTATTCAATTGAATGCTTCCATACTTGCAAAATTAGATTGTTTGAGCGCATTTGCTTCAATTGCAGAAGCTAGAAATTACACTAAGCCGGAGGTTCACGATGGATTGAGCATCGATATTAAATTGGGAAGGCATCCTGTAATTGAGCAAGAAATGCCCATGGGAGAGGAATACATATCCAATGATGTTTATTTGGACAATGAAAGTCAGCAAATTATTATGATTACAGGGCCAAACATGTCGGGTAAGTCTGCGCTTTTAAGACAAACTGCTTTGATTACGCTAATGGCTCAGATTGGCTCTTATGTTCCGGCTAAAAGTGCATCGATTGGTATTGTGGATAAGATTTTTACTCGAGTTGGTGCCTCTGATAATATTTCTTCGGGCGAATCTACTTTTATGGTAGAGATGAATGAGACGGCGAGTATTTTAAATAATATTTCCGATCGAAGTTTGATTTTACTGGATGAAATCGGAAGAGGCACGAGCACCTACGATGGTATTTCAATCGCATGGGCAATAGCTGAATATTTACATGAAAATAAAATTGCTCGACCAAAAACACTTTTTGCTACACATTACCATGAGTTGAATGAAATGACAAAAAGTTTTAAGCGAATTAAAAACTTTAATGTTTCTGTTAAAGAGATTAAGAACAAGATTATTTTCATGCGTAAACTCGTTCCGGGTGGAAGCAATCACAGTTTTGGGATTCATGTGGCTAAAATGGCCGGTATGCCTGCAATTCTTTTAAGGCGTGCCAATCAATTGTTAGAAGAATTAGAAGAAAAGAACAAGCATACTCATGAATCAAAGTCAGCAATTCAAAAGATGAATCAGGATAAGGATTATCAATTGAGCTTTTTTCAATTGGATGATCCTGTTTTGGAGCAGATTAAAGATGAACTTTGCCGCATAGAAATTGATACTTTATCACCCATAGAAGCTTTGTTAAAGCTGAATGAAATTAAAAAAATGGTGGGTGGAAAATAATGCTAGAAAGATTTTCTTGAAACTTCAAAGATGTGTTTGGTTAAAAGAAAATTTTGCTACTTTTGTTGCCCGATTAAAACAACAGATTTTTTAATCAAAGTTCTTTTTAGAATTGAAATTTTAAACGAGAGAAGCTTACCAATAGACAGGTTCAGTTAGTAGAGCACGATTCGCCAGAGACGGATAGGTGTTGCGGGTTCTCTTAAGAGTAAAAAGAATTGTTCTTACATTTTTGAAAAAATTATATAAGCGAGAGTAGCTCAGTTGGTAGAGCACGACCTTGCCAAGGTCGGGGTCGCGGGTTCGAATCCCGTCTCCCGCTCAAAATCCTCTTCGTGAGAAGAGGATTTTTTTTAATTAAACACCAGTTTGCTCGAGTGGTGGAATTGGTAGACACGCAGGACTTAAAAAGTTAAGCGTTAAGAGTGTAAAACGTTCTTTAAAGTATTGAAAACGAATAATTTAGCAAGTATTTAGATTTGTGTTTTAGGCTATTGGTACAAAATAGGTACAAAAACACTTTGAAATAAATGCCCGGGTGGTGGAATTGGTAGACACGCAGGACTTAGGCTAAATTTGAGTGCTCCCTGAGAAATCAGGGAAGTAGAACTTCTCAAATTCGGGGAAACCTTCTTTCAGCAATTGTTGAAAATGGCAATCCCGAGCCAAGCCCCATAGAAATATGGGGAAGGTGTAGAGACTAAACGGGAAGTGCCTAAGTTCGTTATTGACGAATATGGCAAAGAGATAGTCCAGACCACAAACACCAGCATTTTTTGCTGGTGGCAACGAAAGTTGTAGATAGCAAATGCTATGATGGTAAGAAAATCCTGTGGACATTGCGTCCGTGCGGGTTCAAGTCCCGCTCCGGGTACTAAAAAGGCCTCATTAAATTGGGGTCTTTTTTTATACCTACATTTAAGTATTTGCTTAAATAATAGAATATAATTACCTTTATTCCATGAAAGAAACTACATGTATCAGGATACTTGCTGATGTCAAACAAATCAATAGTTGTAAGAAGCGAATTGGTGAAGTTGATAAGAAAGTAAACTATTTATCCGAAGCTATGAGCCTTGCCGGGAATGCAGTTCGATTAAAAATATTGTTCTTGCTGCATAAAGAAGGACAACTCTGCGTATGCGATGTGAGCGATATACTTGACATGAAAATTGCTGCTATCAGCCAACATTTGAGAAAGCTGAAAGACGGAAATATTATACGGAACAGAAAGGAAGGGCAAACAATTTTTTATTCATTGAATGCCGAGTACAGAAAATTGCTGTTCCCCTTCTTTGAGTTAATTGAGGGTAATGAAGAATTAGAAATGGCATGAGCAATAACAAAACCAATAAGGCCTTAATTAGTTCTGGTGTGATTGCTTCGATTGCAGCCTCACTTTGTTGCATCACCCCTGTACTTGCTTTGATTGCAGGAGCCAGTGGAATGGCTGCGACATTTTCCTGGCTGGAACCAGCACGACCTTATTTCATTGGTATAGCAGTTCTTGTTTTAGGTTTTGCCTGGTATCAGAAACTAAAACCAAAGAAAGACATTGATTGTGATTGTGAAACAGATGAAAAACCATCATTCTGGCAGTCTAAAAGATTCCTGGCCATCGTTACTGTCTTTGCTACCCTGATGCTGGCCTTCCCATACTATTCTGGTATATTCTTCTCTGAAAACCAAACAAAGACCATCATTGTAAAAGAAAGTGATATTGTCAAAGCCACTTTATCCATTGAAGGCATGACCTGCACCGGGTGTCAGCATCATGTCAACCAAGCGTTGAAGGATAGTGAAGGTGTGATAGAAGCATCTTCCTCTTATGAAACAGGTACGGCTGTTGTGAAATTTGATAAGTCGAAGGTTTCTCTGGAAAAATTATCAAAAGCGGTAGAAAAGGAAACAGGATATAAGGTAACTCAAACACAAATCAATCCATGACAGAAACAGATAATAAACGCAAAGAGCATTGGGACAATGTGTATGATACCAAAGGCGACCGGGAGGTAAGCTGGTATCAGGAAACACCAACTACTTCACTGGACTTAATCAACTCACTTCATCTTGATATGGATGTACATATCATTGATATTGGAGGCGGGAACTCCAATTTATCAACGGTATTACTAAAGCAAGGATATACTAATCTTTCTATCCTTGATATTTCTACTACATCACTTGAGCGGACAAAAGCCAAATTAGGACTGGATGCCGGTAAGATTGATTGGATAGTTTCAGATATTCTGGATTTTAGACCCAAACCACAATATGACTTATGGCACGACCGGGCTACCTTTCACTTTCTTACCAGTGAAAATGATATTGCGAAATACGTTGATATTGTTAATTATGCGGTAAAAAAAGAAGGCTATATGATTATAGCTACTTTTTCAACTTCCGGCCCTAAAAAATGCAGTGGCTTGGACATTACTCAATACTCCGAAGAAAAATTAAAGGCTATTTTCAATAACGGCTTTGAATTGATAAAAGCGTTTGAAGAAGTACACCAGACACCTTTCAATACAGAGCAAAATTTTATTTACGCCCTATTCAGAAAACTATAAGATGGCAGAGAAAAAAACAGAACTACAATCAATTATTACTTGTCCTTTCTGCGGACATCAAAAAGAAGAAACTATGCCAACTGATGCCTGTCAGTATTTTTATGAATGTGAGAACTGTCATAAGGTATTAAAACCAAAAGAAGGCGATTGTTGTGTCTATTGTTCCTTTGGCTCTATCCCCTGCCCACCAGTTCAAGAAAGTAAAACATGCTGTTAGCAATGTCGAACAAAATCCACATAAAAAATATGGTTTGTCCCCGGTGTATTGACACTGTGAGGGACATTTTTAATAGTTTAAAGATTGATGTAACTGCTATTCAATTAGGAGAAGTTATTGTTTCCAGCGAAATAGACAAAAGCAGAAAAGAGGTCTTGCAGCACCAACTATCTGAAAGAGGGTTTGAATTACTGGAAGACAACAAATCAAAACTGATAGGAAAAATAAAATCCATCATTGTAGATACCATTCACTATTCCAAAGAACCGATTAACAGTAATTTTTCCACCCTGTTGAGCGATCAACTGCATCACGATTACAGCTACCTGAGCCGGTTGTTTTCATCCGTAGAAGGCATCACTATCGAGAAATTCATCCTTTCTCAAAAGATTGAAAAAGTAAAAGAGCTGCTTTTTTATGATGAGCTGACCTTATCCGAAATTGCCTTTCAAATGAATTACAGTAGTACAGCTCATCTTTCCTCCCAATTCAAAAAAGAAACTGGTATGACCCCAACGGAATTTAAGAAGCAACGAAAACCCGGACATCGGTTCTTAGATTCCCTTTAGTCAAAATACTGAAACAGATAACCCGAATTTCGTAACACAAAACTTTACTTCCATAACGACCTTTGTATTATGGAAAAACAATATTCGATAACTGGAATGACCTGTGGAGGCTGTGTAGCCAAAGTCAAAAAAAACTTAGAAGCCATACCGGGAATTATAGCTGCTCAAGTGCAACTGGAAGTTCCACAAGGGGTAATTAACACAGACAAGGAAATTCCCATTGAGTACTTGCAAACTGAGCTGCAATCCGCAGGAAATTATACTATTGAGGAAATAGTTACTCCAAAAAACAAAGAAGCAGGAACAGATTTGCGGGAGAAATCAATCAACACCTATAAACCGCTTATATTAATAGTATCATTCATTGCAGGGGTCAGTTTTTTGGCTCAATACCCATTTGATAGTTTCTCCACCATGCTTTGGATGCGACATTTCATGGCGGGATTTTTTATTGTATTTGCCTTTTTCAAACTACTTAACCTTACCGGGTTCGCTGATTCTTATCGGATGTATGACATAGTAGCTGCCAAATGGAAAGGATGGGGTTTAATTTATCCGTTTGTCGAGTTAATACTTGGCGTATTCTACCTGACAAACATTGCCCCCTATCAAACGAATCTGACCACCGTCATTATTTTGGGAGTA